>JBHHXS010000041.1:0-17097 GCA_046757145.1 Phycisphaerae bacterium
TCCGTCCTTTTTCCGCGAGCTCACCATTACCCGTGATGACAAAACGGACGCGGTCGCCGAAGCGTGCCCTGGCCTGTTGGGCTGCATGAATAATCGTCAAGAAATCGTAGTTGTGGCTGAGACTTCCGGAATAGATCAGCCAGACCTGCCCCTCAGGTTTCTTCCATTTGTGCGCGTATAGTGTGGCGCCATGAGCCGCGGCTGCGTCCAGCGCCTCGACGTCGACACCGAGGGGGAACACAGCCTCGTGTCGCTTGTGCCCGCCAACGGCAACGCCGCGGTCGACGTATCCCTGCGCAACGCCGATGATGCCATCGGCCAGTGTGTACGCCTCGCGCTCGACCGCGTAATACCGACGCAGCAGCGGTCCGCGAAGCCACCTAAGCGCGCGGGGTATGATACGGGCGAAGTTGTCAGGCCACTGATCCTGGATGTCGATAAAGGCAGGGATACCCCATGTACGCCCCAGCCTGGCCACTTCGCACGCCGACTCGAGCGGCGGCGAGCTGGCGACCATGATGTCCGGGCGAGGCTCATCCCCGGCTGCGGCGCGGAACGCACGCGCGTAGGTCTTGTGGCTTCTCAGACGCCTGTAGGACAGGTTCTTTGTGTACGGCGGCGTCGGCACCAGGCGCACCTCTACGCCTATCGCCGCGGCGCATGTGGTGACGGTCGTAGCGTCGACTTCACGCTTGAAACGATGGGAGAAGGTGCTCGACCACCATAGCACGTCATGGCCGGCCAACGCCAAAGCCTCAGCTAGACGCCCGTAGCGCCCAAGCTGTTCGCGCTCACCGAAGAGGGGATCGAACGGGTTGACCAGCCACACTTTCACGTCAGCGCTGTCTCCCGTCGCAGTATTCCCTTGCGCGAGCGACCATGGGCCGAACAAAATGCTCTACGGTGTGCTTTGTCGCAGACGCATAACCGGTAGTGGCGCAGCGGCGTCGCAAGCCATCGTCGCCAAGGAAGCGAAGCACCGCCTCTGCCATGGCATTGGCGTCGTGGCGTGGAACAAGCAGTCCCCCTTGTCCGTCTGTTATCAGGTCTGGAACGCTACCGACGGGCGTGGACACGACCGGTAGCGAATGTGCCAGCGCTTCCAGCACCGCGCGCGGACTGCCCTCGGACAACGATGGAAACACGAAGATGTCCGCGCGGTCGTAGTGCCCGTTGAGCTGCGGGCCCATGGGGACATACCCGTGAAAGTGCACTTGTCCCGCCAGCGCAAGGTCGTCCGCCTGCCTGCGCAGTGCATGGCTTTCAGGTCCGGTCCCGACGAGGTGTAGCTCGACGGTCTGTCCACGATTTCTGAGGATGCGCACGGCGTCCAGCAGGTGACTCAACCCCTTCATGTGTTTGAGGTACCCGACGTAGAGCAGTCTGGGCGGCTTATGCAGGGTGAAATCCGCCCGCTTGAAAAAGTCGGATTGGAGAAGCGCGCTGGAGATGATCGGCTCCATTCGATCGGTGATTCTGCGTAGGCGCTCGTAAGGCAGTTTGCCGTTGACGAAAGAGTAGGTCCGCTTCATGACGTGCCTCTGGATGCGAAAGTCGAGCCCATACGCGCGCGCCGCGAACCGGCCAAACGAACCTCGGTACTTGGGGCCTACGGTGATGATCTCCTGCGGATCGGAAGTGAAGTGGTAAAAGAAGCGCAAGTTGCGCGGGCGCCCGAAGAAGTACAATAAGTACCCGTATGGAGCTGTATTGCGGCAGTTGACCACATCCAGGTTCTTGATTTCGCGGAGGAAGGCAGCGCTGATTGACGTGAGATGGAGGCCGGCCTGGATGTGCGTACTGAAATAGGGCAACTCGACAACGCGTACGTTCGGAGCGTCTATCGCACATCCGCTGTAGTCGGTCTCGCTGCGGGATATCGGGGCGAAGACCACAACCTCCTCGCTGTGCCGGGCGAACTCCGCGATGTACCGGGCGTACGGGCCGTATGTGTCGTAGCCGCGGGCTTGGCGATGTAGTGGTCCATGGTAGAGGCCAAGACGCATGGTGCTTAACCGCTTTATCTATCTTCGATCAGCAGTCCGGACTACGCTGACAAGCGCATCTCCCCGAATCTGCCGCTTCCGCGCCACTCCGGGCCTTCATCCGGACTCCTGCGGCTGACTACCGGCCGCGCCGGGTGTCAAGAGGGGGTAGCGATATCCTTTGACCCTGGCGTACACGCTCGGGAGGACCAGCAAACCCGCGCAGGTCCCCAGCCCGTAAGCCAGATGATGCAACGCGCACATGCCCGCGACCACTGGTGCCATCCGCCATCCGTAACGCATTCCCACGTCCACCGTTGCTGCGGAAAGTGCCAGAAGATACGCGCCGGCCTCCGCCAGCAACAATGCAAGCGCCCAGCCGGACCATGGTGCAGCTGTCCCCAGCACGACGAGCGAGCATACGAAAGCACCCGGGATCCAGTGTCTTATGCGGGTGCACGAGCGGTCGGTCAACCATGCCATCAAGGTCTCATGCCCGTTATGCCAAGCCTGCCTCAGCAACCCCCGCATGGTTGACCGGGCGTAGTAAGTCGCTCGGATGGATGGGACGACCATGAGCTTCCCGCCTGCGCGTCGTATGCGGCTGTAGAGTTCCACATCCTCATGGCGAGGCATTTGTTCATTGTACAGGCCTACTCGTTCGAACACCGACCGCCTCATGCACGGATAGCCGACGGAGTCCACGACCCGCAGGTCCGTACCGATTCTGGCATAGGAGTTCCCCGTGCCGAACGGGTGTGATTGCACGATGGCGATGGCCCGCGCCACAGCGGTCGGAGCTCCGGGCTCCGTGCGCAGCACCCCTCCGACGCACCAGGCATCGTGTTGCAACAGGGCGTCAACGCAGCAGCGGAGGTAGTCCGGGGGGTATCCTGCGTGGACGTCGGCCCGCGCGACGATCTCTCCGCGTGCGTTTCTAATCCCGATGTTGGACCCGTGAGGCAGCGAGCGGTCCGGGTTGGTTAGCAGGCGGAAGTTGGCGTGTTCACGCACCATGCGTTGGGCAAGTTCCACCGTCCCGTCTTCGCTTTGCCCATCTACAAGCAGCACCTCGAAGCGATCTCGTGGGTAATCTTGCGCGACCATCGCGCCGACGAACTGCGACAGGAAGCGCTCTTCGTTGTACATAGGCGCGATAACCGAGACCATCGGCCAGCGCTCTCTCGCCAAGCTAGCGAGGGTGGAGGGGACCGTATCGGTGCCGACTTGGCTGAGGGGCGGGCTCATCCGGCTCCTTGGACTACTCTGAGCCTAATCCCAGGACTTCCAGCGTTGTACCCATCAGCCGGTCCCAGTTGGGCTCGCGGGCGCCGCCCTTCAACGCGGCCCACTTCGCGCCGATCACGTCGTCGAAGACTGAAAGCGCCGTCCAAACCTGAAACTCCTCTTCGCCTGCGCCGAGTCCCTCGCGTAGGTAGGCGAGGGTGTCGCGCAGGGTGGCGTATGCGCGGCTTGCCCCACCCGGCTCAAGGCCGAAGAGGGCTGCGCCTACCGTATCCACGTCTGCAGCGTTGAAATAATGTTGCAGCGTCAGGCAGTAGTGAACCGGATCAGTCAGCGGAAAACCGTCCGGTGAATAAGCTTCCCAGTCAATAACTGTCCAGCTTTGGCCGTCGATGAGCAGATGGTCGCTGGTGAGATCGCCGTGGCAGGTGCATGGATGCGGCAGCCGAAGCCTCGCCAGCGCCGATTGTACCCGCGCGATGGTCAGTCCAGGCCAATCGCCCAGACTGCCGCTGCGACCCAATTCCGCCACCCGCTCAATCAGGCGTGTACTACGCGGATGGGCGTCACCGGACGGATGCGACGCCGGTCCTGAGTTCTCTCGAAGCTTCAGGCAGAGCTTGCCTGCCAGAGAAAGACCGCGCGCGATCGCCTGTACCTCGGAGCGCAATGCGTAGCGCATTGACCCGGTGTGCGCAGGCAGGCCGGGGCTGCAAGATTCGATCAACGCTGTACTTCCGGGATCGTCATGAAGTTCGAGCGGCCGGGGCACTGAAAAGCCCAGTCTGCCCGCCTCGCGGTGCAACGCCTCGAGCGCAACGTATTCGTTGACGATCGGTTGGCATCGCTCCCCCACGGCGCACTTGCACACTACCACGGGTTCACGCCGCCCATCGGCAAACACCAGCCATATAATCCGCTGTTGGCCTACATGCCAGTTTCCGGCGGCAAGCTGGAGCAGGTGCAAAGCGCGCGGTGGCGGGCCGGGCATTGCCCACGCCCCCCAACGCGTGGGCACGAGCTCGCGCAACCAGGAGGCGTTCCTCGGTGAATGTCGATGCGAAATCACCCTACCTTCTTCCTTGCGAGGATGGCGAATGCCGGGACCACCGGTGCCATAAGCGACCAGAGCGCGGGAAAGCGGCACAGCAGTCTCCAGCACACAACGGCCGTGCGCCCGATGTCGGAAACCGCGGACGGAACCGCGATGCGCGACATAAGCCATGGCGGGCCGGTGCGATCGTCCCCTTCGGCTATCACCATCGGCCTGTGATAACCCGGCAACGGCAGGTGCACATCGACGTCTGCGAAGCCCGCCCGTCTGATCAGAGAGACAAGCCGGGCCCGGCCGTGAGTCAACGATTGTCTCTCCATGCCCTGAAAGCGCCGAACCAACCATCTGCTCGCACGGTAGGGCAATACCCCCGCCCACGGGAAACGGTCATGATCGCGTGCACCTAACAGGAAAAGCGGAGCAAACCGGTTCTCGATGGCGACGTACAGTTGCCCGCCAGGCTTGAGCAGGTCGGAGCATCTTTCCAGTAACTCGCGCTGAGCGGTCATAGCGTCGATCGTGTCGCCGAACATCGTGGCCCATTCCAAGACACCCGTCATAGCTACGAGGTCGAATACTCCTTTGCGCATAGGCGATCGATGCATGTTGCCGAGGATCGGTCTGACGTTCGTAGCCCCTGTCGCCCTGTAAAGATGCGAGGCGAATGCCGTTCGCTCGACGTTGGCTTCCAAAGCGACGACCTCCCTGAAGAACGATCCCATCCACCGGGCTATGCCTCCGTACCCGGCACCGACGTCTAGTGCCAGTTCGCTCGCAGGCGGATCGGCGAGGAATAGCCAGGCGGCGCGGGACGGGTCGAATACCAGATTGTATTCATTAGGGTACTTGCTACGCAGAAGCGCTACCGCAGAATCCCATCCGTCCGTCTCGATCAGTTTGAGGACGCCTCGCATCTGCTCGCGTGAGATCTGTCCCCAATAATAGTCGCCTTCGGTAAAGCAGGGTATGCGGTCGCGGTGTGGCCATTCTCGCGCGCACCGCTTACAGCGGGATGCGCGGTCGTCTATGTTCAGAGTCGACTCGCATTGCGGGCAGGCGAGCCAGTGCGGGGCGACCCCCGCCGAGGGCTCCCACGCGCAGAGGCGCGGCACGGACGTGACTGTTTCAACGGATTCCGTGGAACCAACCATGCAACACTCTGCGCGGCGACAGCAACCAACCTCGCACGATCATACTGTTTATCGGCCGAGGCTCACAGCTTCACCAATCAGGTCGGCCACCCTCTTGCTCTGCCCCTCCGCTGTGTTCTGTCGTGCTACGGCCGCTCCTGCGCGGATGATGCGCCGCCTTAAGGCAGTATCTTCAATGACGCGGGCGATGGCGTCGGCAAGAGCTTGTCCCGATCCGGGGGCGACGAGGAGGGCGTTGTCGTCGGGTACCGCCGGGGGACGCAGCGCAGGGAGGTCGGTCGCCACCACCGGCAGAGAGAACGCCCAGGCTTCGCCTACGAATCGGGGGAACCCTTCACTCAGAGATGACAGCACACCGATGTGTGACCCGCGATAGTGTTCGAACAGGTCCTCGCCGAAGGCGACGTGTCCCAGCCAGTCAACGCGATCGGCAATGCCGTGCTCATCGCACCAGGCTCGGAGTCCGGCGACGTGCACTGGGTCGTTGGTTCCTCCAGCCAACTTCAATCGGACGTCGTAGCCCCGCCGCAGCAACAGGGCGAGCGCTTCCAGCAGGAACTGCGTTCCTTTGTTCGGGTTGATTCTGGCGGCTCTGAACAATACCCAGCCACCCTCCCCGTGGTGCGAGTCCTCGCGTTCCAAGAGGCAAGCCTCGGGTATGAGCGAAGTCATCAGCTGAACGGCGCGCCGTGCACGCCCCTTGCATAGTCCGAAGAGCTCATGACCCACCGCGAAGCACAGGTCCGCCTCTCCCACGATGCGCATCATTACACGATCGACGTAGCGGGCAAGAATCCGCGCCGTGACTCGGATGAGCGCGTTGGACGCTCTAAGTGGGTTGGCTGCGGTGAGGATGTTCCCACCGAGGTATGTAACGAGTGTCCTATTCTGCAATCGGGCCTGGCGGGCGAACAGCGCCGCTGCGAGTGAGGGAAGCCTGACCATCACCGCGTCGTGTTGTGATACCAGCTCTCGAGCGAGCGCCCTCAATGCGCGTTTTTCCCGCCGGCCCAGTCTTACGTAGGTCGACAGCGATCGCCAGTATGGCATCTCCTTAAACGCAACGTTCGGCAGGTCGAGCGGTTGCCCGAACGGGGTGCAGCCGCGAGCGGTGGGGACCGCGAGGGTCGTCCGGGCTGCATGGGCCCCCACCCAGTTGACGAAGTACCCGTAATTCGCCTCGGAGCAAAAGGTGCTTTCGTCGGCGTAATGAGGCTCATCCTGCACGACGAGAAGCGAATAGTCCCATGTTTTGGCCATCGACAGTCCTGTAGAGTCCGCAGTATTCACAGAGCTCAACACGGGCACCTACCTGTCGCGCCTGAGAGCTCTGCGCTGAATCTGACCCATCGCGCGAACGAGCAGGTCAAAATCGCCACGTCGCACACGCCAGCAATGGGCAAACGACATGCCGCTGTGCTTCAAGAAACTCCGCATGAGCACCGTGCCCGTACAAAGATATCCGATCGTCATCGCCAGAGCAGCCCCTTCGAGCCCCATCACCGGCAGCAAGACCGCCAGCAGTGTTAGATTCACAAGCGCGCCGAAAATAGTGGAGACGGAGAATACTCCCGGCCGGTCCGTCGCCTTTAGGTAATGGACGAAAACTTTGGTGGCGGCGCGATAAACCACCCCCGGACCCAAGATCCACAGAACCGGTACGGTAGGAAGGAACTCGGGAGACAGCAGGAGTCCGACCGTGGGTTTCGCTACGATTAGGAACACCAGGATGATGCCCCCGCAGATCATACCCACTATCCTTGCGCTCTGTGCTGCGAGTTCAGGGCGGCCACCGGGTTCGCTCGCGATGCGGGGGTGAATAACGCTGCCGACCACATCAGAGATCATGATCACTTGGACAATCAACGTCACCGCCGAGTGAAACAGCCCGACATCGTCCCTCGAGGCGAAGAACGCGATCATGATCGAACCGATCTGAAAGTTCACAATCATACCGAACGCAGCGAAGTAGTATCGCCCGCCGTACCCCAGCATGCGCCGAAGATGCGCCCAGCTTGGGGCGACCCAGTGCAGGTGGTGACGACGCCGCAGGAAGGTCAGAATCGCCAGCCCACCCAGCGTGAACGTCAAGAGGTTGGCAACAAGGGCGCCGTGTACACCCAGTTGGACTACCCTCACCAGCACCACGGTAAGTATCAGTCGGAGCAGCATGTTGGTCGCCGAAATGAGCGCAGCAAAGGAGAACTCCCTCTGGGCGGCGAGTGTAAGCTCCAGCGAGCCCAGCAGCATTTGTGCCGGGATAGCGGCCACGGCGATGATGAAGGCTGCGTGAGACGCTTTGTTGAAGAACTCGATCGGCAAGTACAACAGGGCTATCCCGCCGACCAGGCCCAGAATTGCCCCGACCGCCTCCAATGATACCAGGGCGGAGATCCCCTCGGAGATAGAGAGTTTCCTAGAGGCCACAAAATACTGTGCACTGCCATCCACTCCGAATGTACAGAGGGTGCTGAGCAGCATCGTGTACATCACACAGACGGCGTACGAGCCGCGCCCGGACGTGCCGAGGAACCATGCGAGGCAACTCTGCAGCGCCAAGCCGCCGACAGCCACCGCAACACGCGATGCGAATACTACGGAGACGTCACGAATCCCCAAGCTGGCCATGGCCCTGTGCTGTCTCCTTACGTATTACTCGAGCATGCGCGAAGCGACGCGCGGTAAGAGCAAACTCGTCAGCCTGCGCGTCCCTGCTCCAGTCTACGGGGAAGCTGCCACTTACCCACGCCACCCATCATCAGATGACGAGTGACCGAGCATTCGTGCGTAGCGCCGCGATGCAGCCCGCCAGGCACCGTGTGGAGGCTCAACGTGAGGAAGCTCACCGACGATCCTGCCATCTATGCAACGGCGCCAAAGGCGATTCTCAAGGGCGGTCGCCTGCGCCTCTTTGGGCAAGTTGCCCTGCGATGATCTCGGCGCATCGTGTCCATCGCTTCGCCCCTGGATAAACGATCACCTCCTGCTGCTGCGTCTGCGAGGCGGTCTGGAGGACGTCCTTCATCGGCCAGTAGATCTCGCCGCGGCGTTCATGTCGTAGACAGTACAGCATGGGGATTAGAGGCAGCGTAACGAGCTTCTCGATCTCCGCGAGACGTTTTTGCATGTGAGGCCGCTTTCGATACTTGACGTCGGCGGGGCTTCCGTACGTGATGTCCGTAAAGCGCACTGCTATGGTCTCATTGGCGATCCTGCATACGAGTTCCTGGCGACGGCGAAGCTCCTCTTTTTCACCCACGAATCCGGGGTACCAGATATACTCGATGTCATGCGGCAACAGCGCGAGCGCCCGGCGCAGGCGGTCGGGGTCGATCTCGTAGTCTCCGCTCCAGTATCCTCGCAAAGCACCCTCGTGCTCCAGCACTAATCGCTTTTCATTGGCGGCGTCGCAGAGCAGCAGTGCCTCGCTCGCCACCGCCTTCCATCCCTCAACCGAGTCGAATCTCGGCAACAGCTTGCTCGTCTTGAGCCCTGGTATGATGTGCATGCCGGGAACACGTCGGCGCAGGTTGGCGTACAGCGGCGCACAGCCGGGCCTCGTTGAGATGATCGCGGTATCGGTTGCCTTCTGCCATGCCAGAAGCCCTTCGACCGCTTGGTCCTCCCGCCAGGCTGCCAACGTGTTGACCTCCAACCAAGGCCAAAGCCGTACCGGTGCCGTAGGGATGCCGCTCCCGGATATCACCGGATCCGCATGTGCGTACACGGGTCCGGTCTCATCCGATTCGGTTAGCGGGGCGGCCGCAAACGACACACTCAGTGCCAGGTATACATACTTCACCTCGCTACTCCCGGTCCGCGATCACCAATTCGATACTCTATTGTCGGCGTTAAGCCGCGCGCGTGGAAGAGATTGGGACTTGCGGTGCACCACGGGCGTGTCGGTCTTGGTTCCACTCAACTGTTCGGCTAGTGTAGGCGTGCGGCACTGACGGTCTCTTGAGTTCGAGCGTTGTAGTCCTATGATCGGGGTCTTATGTGATTTGCAAGGCCCGCGGGCGCGTATGCCGCTGGAGGGCGGTTGGAGTTGGTCCGATATACAGACCGGTGCCGCCGCCGCGCACGATAGGTCCTATAACATCATAGTTGCTCAGCCGGTAGCGCACCATTCCACTTTGTGGGACACGGCATTATGGGCGCACGGGTCGCCATCGAAAAGCGGTCAAATGAGCAGAACCCACGGTGGATGGCGGCGTGTACGGAGCTCGCAGTCGACGGCGAGATGGTGGACTGCTATCAGACCGACGTCATATCCAAGCTGCGTCGATTCGACGGTTTGATCTGGCATTTTTCGCATTCCAGGGCGACGGACCTGCTGATGGCCCGCCACGTCATCGCTGCGGCTGAGCGGATGGGGTTGGCGGTCTTCCCGAACACCGACACGTGCTGGCATTTCGACGATAAGATAGCGCAGAAGTACGTTCTGGAGGCATTGGGGGCGCCGTTGGTCCCGTCGTACGTCTTCTACGACATGCGAGAGGCGCTGGCGTGGCTTGAGACCGCGCCATACCCGCTGGTCAGCAAGCTTCGCCGCGGGGCGGGCTCGTTCAACGTCAGATTGGTGAACAGTTACGACGAGGCACGACGACAATGTGATGAGATGTTCGGGGAGGGGAGCTCGCCTGCCCCGGCCCCGTTTGCCGACAGCAGGCGTCGAATCGGGCAAATGCTTGTCAATCCTCGCGTTTTCTGGCGGCGATTAACGGGCCTGCGATCATATCTGCGGGAGAACCGGGCCCAACGTCGTGAGCTGCCCACAGAGCGGGGCTATGTGTTCTTTCAGCAATTCATCCCGGGAAACACCTTCGACGTGCGCGTGACGGTCGTAGGGGGACGGGCGTGGGGCTTCACGCGTGGTGTAAGGCCCGGAGACTTCCGCGCCTCCGGCAGCGGCAGGATAAGTTATGATCGCGGGCGGATACCGGAGGCATGCGTTAGAATCGGGTTCGCTGTCGCCACCGCGTTGCGATCGCAGAGCACGGCGTTCGACTTCGTATTGGGGCCTTCCGGCGAACCGATGATCGTGGAGATCAGCTACGGGTATGAGGCCCGGGCGGTGTTCAATGCTCCGGGACACTGGACACCGGACTTGGTGTGGCACGAAGGACACATGTGGCCACAGACCGCCATCATGACCGATTTGGTCAAGGCGATCGAGGCGCGTGGTTTGCGGAGTTAGGCTCCTCTCATGTTGATCTATCATGCATACGCGCTGGTCGTCGGCGTTGTCCTGGCGGTGGCGGTGTGCGTCGGGGTGGTTTGCGGCAGCAAGCGCCTGATCCTGTTCAGCATGATTTTCGGGGCGATTGTGGCAAGCCCCGTCACCAGCTTTACGAGGGGAGCCGCAGGGGCCATCTATCCCTCCGATCTGGTAGGTGCCGCGTTGCTCTTTTGCCTGGTTACGGGGGGTGCGCGATCGTTGTTCAGTCGGGTGGTGCCTACGTGGTACCGCTTCTTCCTGGCACTTATGCTGGTTTGCACCGTGTCGGTCGTATTCGTAGCGCCCTTTGTGACACCGGATTTGTCGGAGACCGGTATAGGCGGCAACGTTCGCAGCCCGGTGCGCTGGCTTCCCTTGCCCGTGGCTATGGCGGGTCTGCGGCTAGTGCGCATCATGCTCTACGTAGTCTACTTCTCGTACGCAGCGCGATTGGCTGTCGACGCCAAGGTGGTAGGGTCTGTAAGCAAGGCTGCGATTCTCGCAATAACCGGCCTGGCGGTTTGCCAGATTCTGACATTCTTCGGCGTGGCGGACCTGCAACTCTACCTTCCTCGCAAAGGGTACGAGTACATGCATATCGTTGGGCATCCCAAGGCCGCCGCCGGACGACTCTTTATGGTGGGCGTGTTCCTATGCGTCATGCGTCTTCGTCGCACTGCCAGCGCACCAGTGTATCTTGCGGCGCTGGCTGCCATCGTTGTAGCGGGCTATGCCTGTGGCAGTCGGGCGGCCCTCGTAGGCACCGGGGTGGGAATACTGGTTTTTGCCGCACTGGCCAACGTGGGGGGCAAGTTCTTCGCGACCTTATTCATTCTAGCGGCGGTGTCGGCAGTGCCGTGGCTGGCGTCCATCGATGTCGAGCGGTCGGAGCAATTCGCTGAGATATTGGTGAGCCCGGCTGAGAATCCACGGTGGGTTATCTGGGACTGGACGGTGAGGTACCTGTTCAGTCATCCTCCTGTATTCTTAACCGGAGTGGGCTTTTCGAATTTCTACTACGGCCTGTACTCAGAGTGGACTATTGCCGAGCACGGACACAACGACCTGCTTACCTGTCTCACAGAACTGGGTGTGCTGGGGCTTATCCTGTTCGCCTGCTACCTGCTCTTCCTTGGGCGCGACATCCTGAGGAGTATCCGGGTCAGTACAGGTCGCGGGCGGTGGGAAGCGCTTTGCCTTGGGGCTATATTGGGTGGCTTTCTGGCGACCGGGTTCTTTGAGGCGTCAATGTATTACTCAGTCGGAGCGATGCCCATGCAGCGAATTGTCGCGATACTGTTCGGCGTCTTCACCGCCCGGTGGCAGCAACAGTGGCATGAGGATCGGGCTTGGCCTTACGACGCTCGGATCGAACCCGCTGAACCTGCCGACGCTACATGACGACATACCGGGGTAGTCCCCGGAGTCACTGTTGGAGCAACCGTGTCACCAGAGCAGATGGTAGAGCCGCCCGCCCCACTGGCGCTGGGTGAGGTATTTCGAGTTTACTGGCCTATCCTGGCATGCTCGTTCCTGGTGTCGTTGGCCGCCACACCCGTCTGCCGTCGCTTTGCGCTGCGGCACGGCATTGTTGATCGCCCGGACGACTGGCTCAAACCCCACGAGGGGCCCATTCCGTATCTGGGAGGCATCGCCGTCTTCTTAGGATGGGCCGGAGGAGTCATTCTCGCGCTGATCATGTTCGATCGCGTCGCGGACGGTACGGTAAGAGCTGCCGCTTCCGTTGTTCGCGACGGCCCGTCTATGAATCTTTTCACCATGATAGGCGTTTTGATCGCGGGTCTGGCGATCACCTTGCTGGGTCTGTTCGATGATCTTCGCCTCGCGTCTGCGGCGCTTAAGCTGGGGGGACAGATCTGCGTTACGCTTGTGCTCATATCGGTAGGGCTGGGCGATGACATCATCCTCATTGTCGTTCCGTCCAAGTACACGGTGGAAACATGGTTGGTGCTGGCCTACTCGGTCCCGCTCACTCTGTTCATCACGCTCGGGGCATGCAATGCAACAAACCTGATTGACGGTATGGACGGGCTGTGCTGCGGTGTGTTGGCAATCATCGCTACGGGTTTCCTTGTAATAGCCGTACATCTGCACCTGTGGGGCAACTGGCGGCTTTGGGACGTACAGCGCGTTGTGCTCGCCCTTGCTATGTTGGGCGCTGCCTTGGGCTTCCTGCCGTATAACAGAAGCCCGGCCAAGATCTTCATGGGCGATGCGGGATCGATGATTCTCGGGCTCAATGCCGCCGTCCTCATACTCATGTTCGCCAAGTCGAGCGCCCCGCGGTGGCTTGCCGGGGTTCTAATGGTCTTCGCCCTGCCGCTGGCGGACATGGTGCTGACCGTGGCGCGTCGGTGGCGAAACCGTATGCCTCTGATGCAGGGCGACCGGAGCCACTTCTATGATCAGTTGCTGGACCGCGGGTTTCCGGTGAGACGAGTCGTGCGCATCAGTTATGCCCTTACCGCCTTCTTCGCTCTGACCGGTTGTGCGAGCATCTTCCTTCGCACGCGCGTGATCTTCCTCGTGTATTCGCTCGTGGGGGTGGCGGTTTTGATCGCAGTCAAGAAACTGAGGATGGTCCGATGACGGCTGCACTGCGGTGCGGAAGCTGTTGGTTCAATGGCCGATGTAGCCTAGAGTCTCAAGCTGGCGACGTGCTTCATCAGAAAGTTGATCGCCGGCGGGTATAGTGAACTCGCCGGCCGACGGGCCCGGGTCGAGGCTCGTCAAGGCGTCCATGAGACTGCGAATCGCGTCAGACTTCGCGTCGCTCACGTCGACAAGTCCCCGCGGATCGCTGTGCAGGTCGAACAGCTCAGTTGATGCGTTCCGTGCGTCGTGGATGAGCAGCCAGGCACCGGGTACTACTATCGCCCGCTCGGCGGAACTGCTGCGGGCGGCACGACCCTCCTGGTGTGTCGTCTGGGCTATCAAGAAACGGCGCTTCCATTCACCATCGTGCATCAACGGAAGAAGCGAGCGTCCGTCGACGCCGTGGGGAATGGGGATATGGCACGCATCGAACACCGTCGGCATGACGTCAAGTAAGTCAACAGGCTTGTCAATCACGCCCGGGGCGATCTTCCACGAAGCGGGGACCTTGATGATCATCGGCACGCGAAGCTGGTTGAGATAGAGCCCACCGTGCCCGATCTGGCCGTGCTCGCCAAGGCTCTCCCCGTGATCGGAGGTGACGATGATCAATGCCTCAGCGTACACGCCTTGAGTGCGCAGCGTGTCGAGTAATACGCCCAGGTCGGCATCAGCGCAGGCGATTCCGCCGTCGTAGTGGTCGGAAACCGCCTGGAGGTCCTTCGGGGCCAAATTGCTTTGCATCAGCGGTGTCTTGCCGAGATTCACCAGGTTGCATCTTCTTTCCAGGCTGATATGTGCGGAGTGGTCGTGGCAGAACATGCTGTCGAACGGCTCGCGAGAGGCGTAGGGGCAATGAGTGTCATAGGTGTGCAGGAACAGGAAGATCGGATCACGCCGGTTCGGGCCCAGCCACTCCAGCGCTCTAGGCACGATGCCCTCGAGGTGCCCGCCGCTGTCATCGAATCGGTCAAACCCCTGGTCAAAGCCGAACCATCGGCTCATCCACACCCCGTCGGTGAAGGCGGCGGTTCGATAGCCCCCCTCTCCTATGGCACGTATCAGAAGGTCGCTTTTGAGATTGCGGAAAGAATCCACCAGAAGACGGTGCTGATCAGGCACCGAGGCCAGCGTTCTCAGATCGCCGTTCGTCGTCTCCTGCAAAAGGTGCAGCGGGTACTTAGCGCTTAGCAGCGACTTGTGCGAGATCAAGGTGAACGCAGACTGCGCAACGGCGTTCTTGAACAACAGCGATTCACGAGCCAGAGCGTCCAGGTTGGGCGAGGTAGGTCGGTGATACCCGTAACACCCTAAGCGGTCGGCACGTAGTGTATCAACGGATATCAGGATGACCGTGTGCGCCGCCGCCCGGGGGAGTGGCCCCCCTTTGTCGCGTCGCGTACACCCTGCAAGTGCTACGCAGCAGAGCAGCGGCAGCGTAGCGACGACACTATGCACCAGTGGTGCCGGAGCCTGCCGCCAGCGGCTCGAGGATGAGTTGCGCGTCTGTAGCATGAGGTCGGAAGAGTAACGGGCACTGCGGACAACGTGCCGTCCGTACACGAATCAAGGATTGCCCCGCGAGAGGCGTTTTGCGACGGGGTGGTTCGGGTCAAGCTCCGCAGTCCGCTTGAGTTCGCGCATCGATTCTTCACCGTATCCGGCCTCTGCCAGGGCCAGGCCCAGCTGGGCATGCGCGTCCGCGTATCCCGGGGCGAGTTTGACGGCCTCGCGGAAGTGCTCGATTGCCTCACGCACCGCTCCGGTACGCCGCAGGGCAAACCCCCAATTCACGTGTACGGAGGGGGTGACCTCACGCTCGCCGCTGGCACACTCGAACGCGCTGATCGCGTCGTAGTACTCGCCCCGTCTTACGAGCGCCAGGCCCAGCTCGACGTTGATTGTAGGCTGGGAGGGTTTAAGTTCCTGGGCTTGTCGAAAAGACTCGATGGCTTCGTCAAGTTTGCCTTGCACTAAGCGAAGCCTGCCCAGCTCCATGTATGCACTTACCGCGTCCGGCTTTAGATTCAGGGCAGCGGAGAGTCGCAAGTCGGCTTCCTCATACTCTCCAGTCCTGCGAAACGCTTCCGCGAGAAAGATCTTGACAATCGGATCGTCGGTACGCACCTTCTCGACGGTTAGCAAATCGGGGATGGCGTTCGCATAGTCGCCCTGGGCGATGAGATTCCTGGCGCGTCGATAGGCGACGGGTGAGCTGACGGAAAGAGCGCTGATCTCGTCGATTACCGGGTCAGGCACGCGGTACCTGTGCTCGTAGGAGCGCGCTTTCTCTGCTGCTTCGTCAGCGCGGGGCCGATCACCCACGGCCATGTAAGCGCGGGCAAGCCCTTGATAGATGCCGCCGTCGTCGGGAGTAAGCTCCGCAGCGCGCTCGAAGTGGACTATCGCCGCTTCGGGGTCGCCTAGCGCGAGCATGACTTGCCCCAGGCTGCGGTACCCGAATGCAAAGTCGGGATCAATCTCAACGGACTGGAGGAAAGCTTCTCGTGCCTCTGCGAAATTGCCCTGCCGTACCAGCGCGTCGCCAAGACGCCAGGGCACCAGTGCGTAGTCAGGTGCCTGCTCGTTGGCCCGTCTGTAAAGGGCTACCAACTCCTCCGCGCCGTGCCCCTGGGCGTCAAGCACGACGGCGAGAAGATAGCTGTACAAAAACAGATTCGGATCGAGCTGACTCGCTCGACGGTAGCAGATTTCGGCGTCATCAAAGATCTTGTGGGCATCGAGCACCGCTCCGAGCGAACCCCACGCCTCTGCGGATCGCGGGCGGGCTAGGACCTCGGCACGGGCGTCTTGTATGCGCTCGCGCACCTCGTCCTGCATGGTGGTCGTGTCGGGGTCGGGCACATCCCATTGGTCGGGAGTGATCGCAGCGGTGTTGTGGAGGGTAACGGCACCGCCCGCGGGATCCAGCGGGCCAGCGCGGGTGGTCTGCTCGGGAGGTTGCCTCTCGGGCAGGAGTACAAGGACCCCGACGGCGATACCCGCCGCGACCACAAGGGCGCCAATCTCAGCAAGTCTAGATCGGCCGGCGGGGCGGCTGTCGTTGTCGTCCGGAGAAGTACGGACGGATTCCGCCTTAGCTTCAGGGCTTCTCCGCGAGGGATGGGGTTTGCGGCGTTTGCGCGGGCTCATAGTCGATCTTCTCTGCGGTGCCGCGGATCAGCTCCACGTACCGATTGAGCTGAAGCCCACGGAACCGCTCGTGCAACCCATCAGGCCACTTTACGTCGACTTGGTCGATTTTGTCCATAGCGCCCAGCCCAAAATGTGCCCGTGGGTCGCTGCTGGAGAGGTAACTGTATCCGCTGGTTATGGTCCGAGAAACGCGTCGCCCCGCCGATGTGACGGTCACGCGCGCTCCCAGCGCGTCGCGTTTCAAGCGCGGATCACGCGCGCGCACTCCCAACCACTTCCCGCGCCGCGGTGCGTCGTTTCGATAGATACGGGAGCGGCTTCTGACGTTGCTGACGACGATGTCGACGTCCCCATCGTTGTCGATGTCACCGACCGCGACGCCGCGCGTTATCTCCACCTGGTCGCACAGGGGCGCACCTTCGCGTCCGGCCAACGTAAAGCGGGCGTTGCCGTCGTTGAGATACAGCAGATTCGGCTCAGCGAGTCGGTTCCACGGTGCGGGAAGCGACGTGTTTGGCAGGGGTGGGGTCAAGTAGACCCTTCCATTGGCGACGAAGAGGTCGAGGTCGCCGTCGAGGTCGAGATCGATCGCAGCTGTACCGAAACCGGTGTAGGCAACGCTCGTCCAGCCCAAACCGGCCTCGCCCGTTACATCGGTGAAGCCGCCCG
>JBHHXS010000042.1:0-16804 GCA_046757145.1 Phycisphaerae bacterium
CAGCCCCTCGGGTCCGTGTGGCCTGTTCGACTTCAACGACGACGACAGAGTCGACACGGCCGACTTTCAGGGATTCCAAGCCTTGTTCTCTGCTGAAGAGGATTAAGGGCCATTCGTGTAGGAGCGTGGTTCGGGGCGTTCGTGTGGTTGTGGCCGCTTCGTCTGCTGCCGGTCAGAGCTGCTGCTGATCCTTAGTTGCCCATCTTGCCAACGCCAGCGGTATCTGCGTCCTGGTTCGGGTTCGGCCTGCATCGGGTGGAATCACCCGCATGGAATGCGGTGATCTCAGGTGGCACGCTACACGGAGTCTGTGGGCTCCGCGCGAATCACCGGGAATATCGATGTTTGCCCGTGGGTTATTTAACGGGTAAAGTACTTAAAAGTACACGGTTAAATGGGCCATGATTGGAGAAGGTGATGGGTTCGAACTCTTCAGCGAGCGCGAAGACGGTAGACGGTCTGCTCAAGGCGATGTTGGTGTTCTCACGCACCGTAGAGCACAGTTTGGAGACGAACGCGGTAGCGTGCGCGGTGGGCGAGCCGCTCTCGTCCTCGAAAGTACAGATTCTACGCCTTTTGGGGCAGGGGGGCAGCCAGACTGCAAGCCAAATTGCACGCTACCTCGGGGTCAGCAAGCCGGCAGTGAGTCAGATCGTTGACGCGATGGTGCGCGGCAGGCTGGTCAGCAGGCGTGCGGCGAGAGAGGATCGCCGGGAGGTCAACCTGAGCCTGACTGCCAAGGGTAAGCGCTTTGCCCGCAACATGCAGCAGCAGCAGCGTCGTTTCGTGAAGGATGCACTGAGGCAGTCGCGCGGTTTCCAAGCGGATCGCTGGCTTAAGTCGCTGCGGGAAGCCACTGAAGGGCTCGCAAAGGCGGACAGGACCTTTAGCCACTACTGCCTGCAATGTCCCGCGTACGGCGATACCGCGTGCGTGTTGGTGGGAGGCAATGCCGACTGCGGCTACCTTCAGCAGGATGCTAAGGCGCAGAAGCGTGCAGAGGCCCGCCGGGGTAGATAGGTAGCGACAAGCACGACATGACGGTTCTCGCCCGCGCGGGGTCGTCGCAAGCGGTTAATAGATGCGCCTTCTCAGCGTCTCTATCGAAGACTACATAAAGACCATCCACGCCCTCGAGGCCCAAGAAGAGAAGGCCACAACCAAGCGCATTGCGGAGCGCTTGGGCGTCAAGATGGCATCCGTAACGGGGATGATCAAACATCTGGCTGCGGAGGGCTACCTTCGGCATACGCCGTATTACGGCGTGAAGCTCACTGAGACGGGGAGGCGCGTTGCCGTCGATCTGATCCGGCGACACCGGTTGATTGAGTTGTTCCTCTGCAAAACGCTGGGGCTTACCTGGGATGAAGTAGACGCGGACGCAGAAGTGCTGGAGCATGTTGTCAGCGATCGTCTGATAGGCAAGATCTATGAGTATCTGGGGCGTCCGGCGTTCGATCCACACGGATCCCCCATCCCGATGAAGAATGGGGCTATTCCTCCTCCGCAGGGCGTACCGCTCGACGAAATGGGCGTCGGCGATTCCGGCACGGTGATTGAAGTCTCCGACCGCGATCCCGCCTTTCTGCGGTATCTGACCAAGTTGAAACTCAAGATCGGCAGCGAGATTCGACTTCGTGAGCGTGCACCCTTCGGCGGGCCCGTCACACTGCAGCTTGGGGGCCGTAAGGTATCGCTTGGACGTGACGCGTGCGCGCGTGTTCGCGTTCGTGTGACGTCTGCGGGGAGAGCGAAGCGCAGACGCAGATGACCACGTCCGGACGTCTCGCGCCGGGCTGAGCCCTGACGCTCTGCATAGAGGGGAGCGGCCCCGGGGCTCAGAATGCGGGGCGGGGCGGAGGGCGACCTGTGCTCAGATAGTACGCGGGAGGTGATGAAGCACGGTATGTGACAGGCCACCTGCAGCGCTTTGAATCAGGCGCCGTTGGGCGAGGACCGGGGCCTAGAGCGTGCGATTGCGCAACTCCCTCAAGCTGTGGCCGTCGGTTGTTCGTCGACGCTCGACTCACGCAAAGCGCCGCAGCTTCGTTCATCCAGCTCGGTCGGAACCCTTCGGGTTCTAATCGTTCCACTGCGTTGTCCGGATGCGGCGGGTTCCCATCGGAAAAGCCCCACTTGCGCAGCTTTCGACGCCGGGATCGGCGAGGAGGCCGTGGCCGACATGCGGCTGGCATGATGTTACGTCCGGGTTATTCCAGCGGACACTTGAATCTCAAAAGGCTTGTCGGTACAATGGGGCCTCGATTTTATCGGTGGCAGCGCAGAGAGGGTGGAGGGAGAATGCCCGCCGCCTCACGGTAAAAGTTGTGTTTCGTGCGTTCGTGGCACTTCGGGAGGAAGCGCAAACTCGCTGGTTTGCGTGTGCTTATGGTCATGTTTGGGCGTTTGTGTTGGTGAGGAGAGATTAGGAGTCGAGTCACATGATTAGACTGGGATTGCGTAGAGACATGATGGTTGTACTGTTGGGTGCTGCCGCGCTGGTCGGTTTTAGCGCAGCTCCAGCATTGGGAGCTTGCACCTGTACCGGATACTGTCAGGACAAGGATGCCGACGGTGATGGCACCAACGACTCGAGTGATGGCGTCACGGATGTGAGCGGGTGTGCGGCAAGCTTGGCCGAGTGCACGACTTCCACGACTACGGTATGCGGGAGTCGGACGCCAGCACAGGGCGTGGATTCCGTGGATTGCCCTGCCGCGCCAAACCGCGACGTATGCCCGATTCCCGGCGGTGGTGACGTGTGCTCAGTGACGTGCATGGACGGTTCTGAGTTCGAAACGACGTCGGCTACGTTACCTGAGTGCACCGATTTTGCGGTGGCGTCATGCAGCGCGACGGGTGTGTGGCAGGCGTCGCTCGGACCGGTTGTGCCGACCGTAACTCGTTGGGGTTTCGTCGTGATGGTTGGGCTGGTTCTCACGGCAGGTACGGTTGCGATCGCTAGACGGCGCATCCGTGTGGCCTAAGACGTGAGTCGCCAGCCTGGCGATTGCGAGCGGCGCCGGTCATATTCCTGCTATAAAGGCCTCACGGCATTGCCCGCACATGGCGAAGCGTAGCACGACTGGCTCGCGGGCACGTGCTGTTAGTGTGAAGCCGTGTGTCATTCGAGTGCGCTACGCGCGCCCACCTCAGGCTTGCGTAATGGGGCAGGTTTGCGGTAGATAACGCGCATGAGGGAGTGCGCGTATCAGCAATGCATCTCGGGGGATTGCCGAGCCCAATACGATCTGGGTGAGGTGCTCTTTGCCTGTCGGCGGTGTGGGAAGCTGCTTGATGTCCAGTATGACTGGTCTCGGTGCGAGGTTCCCAAGTCTCTAAGCTTCTTCGACTCACGCCCGGTGACTATCGATCGCAGCTCTCGTTGCCGAGCGGATGCGAGCGGCGTCTGGCGATTCCGCGAGCTGCTGCCATTCGCGCCCCCCGATGAGCTGGTTACCGTGGGCGAGGGGAATACGACGTTGCAGCGTGCAGATCCGCTGGCGTCCAAGATGGGGGTCAACCCCGGGAGTCTGTTTCTCCAGTACGAGGGTTTCAATCCAAGCGGCAGTTTCAAAGACAGCGGGATGGCTGCGGCTTTCACCGCGGCGCGGCGACTGGGCAGGTATCGCGTGGCATGTGCGTCAACGGGGAATACCAGCGCTTCGATGGCGTTGTTTGCGGGCAAGACGACCACGCCGACCGGTGCACCTATGGAGGCAATAGTCTTTGTCGGGGGGGACAGGATCGCCTTTGGGAAGTTGTCGCAGGCCTTGGACTACGGGGCCACCACGATCCAGATTGACGGGGATTTTGATGCGTGCATGAAGCTTGTGCAGGAGTCGGCGGATCGACTGGGTTTGTACCTGATGAACTCGGTCAACCCATTTCGCCTCGAGGGACAAAAGTCGATCATGTACCGCGTGCTGGCGGGGCTCAACTGGGATGTGCCCGACTGGATCATCGTTCCGGGGGGCAACCTGGGCAACAGCAGCGCCTTCGGCAAGGCATTCATCGAGTTGCGCGAACTGGGGCTTGTGAATCGTCTTCCTCGCCTCGCCGTTATCAACGCCACCGGGGCCAACACTCTGTACGAGCTGTTCAATGAGAATGGACTGCGTCATGTGTCGGGTCTCGTGGATTACGAACGGGTCGACGCCTACTATGCTCGCGCCGCTGCGGAGGGCCGTCGGGCGCAAACCGTTGCCAGCGCCATTGAGATAGGCCGCCCGGTCAACCTGTCGAAAGCGCTGCGCAGTCTAGAGGCGATGAACGGCGTTGTAAGGCAGGTTCCGGACGAAGTGATTCTGGACGCGAAAGCCCTCGTGGGCCGGTATGGCTACGGATGCGAGCCCGCCAGCGCCGCATCGGTTGCCGGCCTGGAGCTGCTGCTACGTGAAGGTATCGTTGAGCCGTCCGAACGCATCGTGTGCATTCTCACAGGTCATGGTCTGAAGGATCCGAAAACAACGGTGGATTATCACTCGCGCCGTGCGGCAGATAAGTCGGGACGACGATACGCCAACGCGCCGGTGCGCTCAGCGGCTACGCTCGATGCGGTGGCGGCAGCGCTCGAGACGACGCGGACTTAAGCGGTCGTTGGAAAGCGCGTGCGCCGCTGAGCGGCGTTCCCAGCGGAGGGCAAGAACGCCCTACGTGGCAGGATGCGTGGCTCGGGTGCCAACTTGTGCTCTACTGGACGAGCTCGACCTCGCGCCGAGAACCGAGCAGGCGGAATATTGCAGCCAACTCGGTCGGATAGGTCGACGGATCGGCCCCTGCAAAGAAACTGTTCTGGCCGCCGCCCTCGTTGGCTATGTCGGCTAACTCCTCCATGAATGCGGTGTCGGCGCCGGATCCGACGCTCACGGTGTAGAGCTTGATGCCATGCGACGCGGCAATGTATGCCTGGTTGCGGGCGTACTGTTTAGCTGCGGCCGAGCCTATCCGTCCGCGGTCGTCCACGTTGGCGATCCCGTCCGTCAGCAGGATGATGATCTTACGGGCGTTCTCCCTTGCGTTAGGCCCGGTGAGAGTTTCTATGGCACGTTCGAGGCCGCCGCCCATGTTAGTGTAGCGGTCATAGTGTCCGGCCTGCATCTCGTTGAGTCGCCCTGCAACAGCGGCGTAATTGCTCGGATACTCAGTTGTCACGACACCTGTCGCATGTGGGTTGGCCGATGCGGTCGATGATCCCAGGTCGACCTCATGGGCGACCGTGCGTCCGTAGACCTCGAGCGAGACATGATCTTGGTTGTCAAGGGCCTCGATGGTGTCCATCATGTGGCCAACGGCATTGCGGACGCTGTCCATTGGCTGATGTGGGGTCAGTGCGAGCATCGCTGTCTCATTGTTGCCAGGGCGCCGCTCCAGCAGATAGTTCGTGAAGGTCTTGACCCCGAATCGGTACCGAAAGTGCTTGTTGGCTTTGTACAGCCGGTTGGTGGTGCTCCCGACGTACCTGTAGATGTAATCGCTCCACGACCCACGATCGAACGGATAATCGACCAGCCATGTGAGCTCCGAGGCGCTCATCCAATTGTTGCCGTTTCCTCTTTTACGTTTTTCGGGAGGGATGCTCTTCCACAACCCATCCGGGAGTCCGCTGTCCCAACGTGCAAGTCCCAGGGCGACGGCGACTCTGTTGGTCCATGCGTACTCTCCCCATGAGTCGCGATTCCCGTCGTAGGTTCTGCTCATAAGTGCGCTTATTTCCCGGTCGGAATAGCCCACCGTGCGGTACCACTGCTCCAGGTCCGGGTTGTTCCAGTTCTTGTATCGTGGGAAGTACATCAGGCCCGGGTCGGCGACGGGGTCGTAGTCGTCGTCGATGCGCTTGCCCCAGTAGTACATCCAGCCCCATGTAGGTCCTCGCTGGCCGCCGACCGGATCGGTACCCGGATCAGGCGATCCACCTGGCCGGCCCGGGCCGATCCCCGGCGCGGGGCCTGGACTGCCGGGAATCCCCTGCGGAGGCGGGTCGATCCCGTTGCCTACGCTGCTTCGCCCCGCTGACACGGGAAGCGCATCCCACACCTCGAACAGGTTGATGTCTGTTTCACGATACTTGCGCAGTTCGCTGTCGTCGTTATGCGAGGCGGACAGGTCGGCGACGATTGCTATATCGCGCGGGCCCAGAACTGCGACTGCCTCGGCATGCAAGTCCGTGGTCAGCCTGCCAAAGATGTCGGCGAAGATGAGGTCAAGCGGGCCGTTGCTGTGTCCGTTCTTCAGCCTAGCGGTGACCCTCACTGCGTTGACGGACGTGTGGTTCGTTGAGAACTGATAACGTCCGTCGTCTCCCATGCTGGCGTGAATGAACTCGACGTCCCCCGGTTCGAGCATGAAGGCGCTTTCATGTCCGTACACCCGATTCCTGGCGGCTATATCCTGCGCCGTTTGCAAGGCATCTGAGAGGGCCGCATCGTTGGTTGAAAGGACTTCCGCAGCGGCTAGTGCAGCCCCGTCTGCGACCACTTGGAGGTCCGCCTTGGCGTTGTAAATGGCGCCAACGTCGATGCTTAGAGCGGCGCAACCGAGCAGGACCGTGGCCATTATCAACGCCTGCACAACTACCACGCCACGCCGTTCACGACGGTCCCCACGCGCTTGTCTTGTACGCATAGCCTCCCCCTCCGAGTCGAGATGTTGCACATCCTGCGACAGGCCGCGCCACGCACACGGCCAGTGTCGCAGATGAGCTCAACCGTTGCGGTGCCAGGCCACCACCGTCGAGGCAGGTCGTGTGTGTGCCTGCGAGCCCAAGCAGACACCGACGTTGGAGTGCAAGCGCCGGATTCGACCAGGCATTGCGGCCGGCACAACCGCTCAGCAGGTCATAGTATCCGTCTCTTTATAGCGCCGGCAATGCGGCACCTCTTTCCCCATTCAACGCACCATCTTTTTGGCCGAGAAATAGGCCTTTCTGTACCTCTTTGAAGTGGGCTTGAGAGCATATGCCCTTGCCAATTGCTCAAATGCAGGCCTGTACTGGCGCATGAGTGAATATGTTTTGCCGAGAGAGTATGCGGCTGCGGCACTCGAGGCGTCCTCGTTGACTCTCTCCAAGTCAGAGCGTAGAGCACACCGCAAGTGCTCCCGGGCCTTTGAATCGTCGCCTAGCATCCAGTAGGTGCGCGCGAGCGAGCGATTGACCGACGGCCGATCGGGGTGTTCCCGGTAGCGTTCAAGTCCTATTTTCAGAGCCTTTTCGAGGTAGGTATTGAATTGCTTGACGTCCCCCATTTTCTTGCAACTGTCAGCTAGTTTCCTCAGAGTTGAGGTACTGCGCGGGTTGTCGACGTGGACGCGTCGGTAAAGATCAGCGACGATATCCCATTGCTCGTAGCGGGCGTAGCGGTCGGCGAACTTCTTCACGCCGTTCTGTACACGTGCGTCTATTCTCGCCCTATGCGAGGGCGAAGCATAGACCGCCACCGTCGTGCCCGCGGTCAGCAAGATGATAAGTGCGGTCATCCGACACAGCCGGCCGGTCAGTCTGCCGCATGCTCCGACGGGCCACGATGTGTAGTCATGAACGTCTAATCCTCGCCTGGCGGAGAACTGATACTGTGCAGCGGTGAGGGCAAGTCCCAACGCAACAAGGATCTCCGCCACTTCAGCTTCGTTGAAGTGGAACGGACCCCACTCCAAAATCGCCCCGCCGAGGAAGAAGGGAGAAAGATAGAGCGGTGGGGCGGCTATTCCGCGAGCGTCCAGCCACGCGGCCCATCGAAGACGCAGGCGCAGTGCAGCCGGGTACACCAGCCCGTAAGCTACCAATGAGAACGCCAACACGTAGGTAACGGCGGCTTTGAGTTGTGTGGTATACGGTCCCGTAAGGAAGTTGTGCAGATTCAGTTCTCCTTGCAGGTTATTCGCCCTGAAGTAGTAGGGAGAAGAGAACTGGAACAGCCTCTGCCCCCACGATATCTCCTCCATGGCAACGTAGAAGCAGCTTACAGCGGTAAGCAGGAAGAACCACCGGAAGCGCCAGCGCACCCTCGCCATCCGCGCCGCGAAGACGAGGGCGACTACCAGGCACCAGAACTGCATCCACTCGCCGAAAAGATCCTCATAGGTTCCCCATATGTACAACATGGGGTACCGGATTGCGGCGAGCGTATAGGTGCCGATGATGGCCGCAAACAAGCCGGTGGCCAGCACGTACTGAGGTCTGCGTCTTAGCAAATGCAGCACTGGAAGCGGACTCCCCCGCGCAGGACGACTATCCCATTACGCTTGTCCCGCCCGATAGGCCGGCTGCATACACTCTACGATACCTGAGGAGCGTTGTGCCAGCGGAGGCTGCACAGTAACTTCGTTATCAACTGACGTAGGACGCAAATGAGCGATAATGTCAGGCAGCCTGTTGAGCAGGTGCTCGGTGTGCGTATCGGCACCGCCCCAAACGGGGATCCACTGGCCAAGGCGGCTGAACGTGTCGTATAAGATGAAACGGGCGATCGTGGCCTGAGAGTTGGCCCCGGTGGCGATAATCTGAAGAGGGTAAGCCAGGTTTCCCACCACCGGCAGGGCACCCGTGCCCAGGGCAATCCATGGCATCTCGCGCCCGGCCAGGGCATTTTGTACCAGCCTTACGATGGTGTACAAGGTTCTGACGCACGGGCCGGCGGCGACCAAGCCTACGGCGAGAAATACGTCGCTAACCGCTCCGGCCATCCATAATGCCGGAAACGCCCACCATTGGGCGGCCTTTACGATGGGTTTAACGGCCAGATGAATGCCGAAGTCGGCAAGGTAGGCGCTGGCCTCTTCAGAGTGCAACTGTTCACGCAAGGCGGCGGCATGGTGATCGCTGAGCTGACCGCGTTGCCGCCAACAAGTTATCCTGCCTGCGACATAGTCTTTGGCGACGCGCGCTCGATACTCCTGGGAGCAGATTGCCGCCCAACACTTCTTCAACACCCGTTTGACTTGCAGCGCAGCGACCGTAGCGACTAACGCAGTGACGCAGGCTCCGATTCGGCGGCGCAGGGAGCGCATGCCGCGGAACGCCTCGCGACAGTACCATCGCAGCGGGCGGTCGGCGTACCACCTCGCCTGCTCTTCAGTGATTGCTCCCGTCGCGCGTCGATAGGAGATGCTCCGCCTGTGCCTCGCCAGTGACTTCCATTCGTGCTGGCTTTGTGCCAGCGCCGCGACATTATCATTCAGTCGGGCGAATCGAATCCCGCCTAGGCGCTTCTCGAGCTCCCATCTGTTGGCGTACAGGTAGCCGTTGAGTTTGTCCGTATCGACGTCGTCGAACAGCGCTGTGCGGTGGTGCAGCGACTTGGGGAGGTAGAACAGAAGCAGATCGAGGGGATTGATGGGGATCAGAGCGGGCACACCCGATTCCAGGTCGATCCATGCCCAGCGGTACCCACCGTCACCGTCCGGGCCCTCGCACATGAAGTTGTTCAGGGCGACGGGGTTTCCCCGCCCCGCCTGCCAGACCAGGCCGTCGAAACCAGCCTCGATCAACCGCGTCTGCAGCGGCTTCATGATGCCCCGGAGTGCATCTTTCAGTTGGGTATCATTCGGCGGGGTATAGGGATGATGCAGGGCGACGTGGTGGCCGGAAACCAACTCACAGCACATCTCGAATGCACTGAATTCAGGGTTCCAGGAGTGGTCCAACACCCGCGCGACTCGCAGCTTGGAGCCGAACCAGAACTCAACCAATTCCGCGAGAATGCACCGCCGCAGCATCGCCGCACGAATCGCAGCTTTGTTCCAGATATACGGGTTTGGTGCACCAAGAAGCGCGTATTGAACGAGTTTGGCCACCCCGTGTGCCGCGAACACCTTTCTGGCGATCACGCGCCCGTCGCTGTCCACGCCGCGGTACACGACCCCTGAGCGCCCTCGACCGAGTTCCCGGTCCACGCACCCCGGGACGTTCATCGGGGTTCCAGTCAAAGCGTCACGCTCGCGCGTAACAACGCCTCCGACCGGGTCGGTTCGAGTGGCTGGCTCAGCGGCGGCTTCGACGACCGGGGGCGCGGTGCGCGCCTTCGGGCAGGTGCTCTCCACTAGCAGTGAGGCTGCACTAGGCAACAGGATTCTCCCAAACGCATCGCGGTGTGTATGGAACGGTGGTAACCGTAACGGCCCGAATCAGCGCCGGCTTGGGACGATCCGCCGGCGCCGAGTCAACATGAATGCCCCCGCAAACTAGTGTCGACCACGCGTTACCTCACGACGACCCGCTGCCAGTGCATATCAGGCGCCGCCCCGTGTGCCCCACGCGCCAGCTACTCAATCAGAAAGATTCGCGCGTTGCGGTCACCAGCACACATGCCCAACGTGTCGCCGTGTGCCATGTGTGCGGGGACCGCCGAGTTATCCACCTCGATGGTTTGGGGATTGTTCGGGTTGCCCGGCGGAATGTGGCAGATTGTGACCTTATGGTCGGGCACATCACCCTCTTCGTCGTCATCGCCGCTCTCGTCGTCGCCACTGTCGTCGTCGCCGCTGTCGTCGTCGCCGCTGTCGCCGTCGCCGTCATCTATGGGGTCGCTGTCGTCGCTGTCGTCGCTGTCGCCGCTGGCACTGTCATCGCTGTCGTCACTGTCCCCATCGAAGCTTCCGTCGCTGTCGCCGGTGTCGCTGTCGTCGCTGTCGTCGCTGTCACCGCTGGCACTGTCATCGCTGTCGTCACTGTCCCCATCGAAGCTTCCGTCGCTGTCACCTGGATCGCTGTCATCGCTGTCGCTGCTGTCTCCGCTGGCGCTGTCATCGCTGTCGTCGCTGTCACCGGGGATGCAGCCGCACGTTCCCAACGTGGCGCCTTCCGCGAGGAAGAGGGGCACGGCGGGGGCTTCGACTATGATGGTGTGATACTCGTCGCTGTCCACGCCTGGGCTGCTTTCGCTGTCGCCGCTATCGCTGTCGGCTCCGCTGTCGCTATCTGCGCTGTCGTCACTGTCGTCGCTGTCGCCGGATTCGCTGTCATCGCTGTCGTCCGAGTCTCCGTTGTGGCTTCCGTCGCTGTCGCCGGTGTCGCTGTCGTCGCTGTCGTCGCTGTCACCGCTTTCGCTGTCGTCGCTGTCGTCGCTGTCTCCGATCATGTGGCAGAGCATGACGCTACCCTCGGGCACCTCATCGTAGCAGTCGCCTTCCTCGTAGCGCTTTTCCACTACTATGGCCGTCGCATGGGCGGAAATGTCCGTCAGGCTCTTACCGAAGATTCCGGCAAACATGAGCGGGACCGAGCCGTTGGGAGAGTCCGCGGTATGACGCACGGTGATACGGACGGCGTTGACCGGGAGCGCGCCGCCGGTGAAGGAATACGTGTTGGTATCGGCGTCGAAGTCCGCCCGACCAAAGACGACGTCCGTGTCGGGGTCGATCGACATGACCCGCCCCATGACCGGGTTGAGCTGAACAAAATCAGCCGCGATCTCCGTAGCGTCAGGCAGCGGGTCATAATCGGTGTCATAGGGATTGGCGTCGGCCACGACTCCAATGGCTGCAAGGGCCGCAGCGTCCGCCACACGTTGCAGGCTGCGCTTGGTGTTGTATATGACCCCACCGTCAATGGTCATGGCTGCGAACCCAAGCAAGACCGTCAGCATGAGGACAATCTGGACGAACACCACGCCCCGTCGTCGCGGACAACTATCTTTACACTTCAACATAATCATGCGCTTCCCCCTCTGTGTTGTAGTCTGAAGCGACGAAGCAGTCGGTGCGCGCCAATAGCACACCCCGGGCCACCTCAATGTGGCGGCGGACGTCGCACGGCAGGATTACAAGAGAACAATACGATTCATTTCGAGCGTGACCAACCGGCATTGCGGGGCCACCGCCGTTTGACATCGGTGCCGATTACCGTCTGTAACGGTTGCACCAGCAGGACCGGGTGACAACGTCCGTAGAGGTAGGTCTAAACCGTAAGAGGTGCCCAGACTTCCAATAGAAAAACTACGGGGTAAGGTCAGTGCATACGCCGCCTGCTGTAAGCCCTACGGCCGGATCTTCGCTGTGTGAGC
Source organism: Phycisphaerae bacterium (assembly GCA_046757145.1). Lineage (GTDB taxonomy): Bacteria > Planctomycetota > Phycisphaerae > UBA1845 > UBA1845. The sequence goes on from JBHHXS010000042.1 coordinate 12,000, forward strand.
CGCGTCTCGCGCCCCACGAACGCACGTATCTGCCTGCGGCACTCGCCTATACTCCCCGCATCGGCATATTTGCGTATTTTGCAATTTTTTCCTTGTCTTGAGCCCACGCGTAGCGGATACTTCTGTTGAAGGCCGATAGGCCATGCCCCGAGATATATCGGGGCGTTAATACGCGGGAAGCCTCGAAGAGGAAACGCGCTCGCATATGCGGCGCGACTCTGGTCGGGGCTTCTTTTTTGTGGGGATGAATCTGCCACGTCGCAGCGTCTTGAACCCTGACGATCAAGCGCGGATGGTCGGAAAGACTAAGCACACCGTACAGCTCGGTTTCATAAGACCCGAAGTCGATCGCAGGTCGGACCAGCGGAGTCGACCTTACCGGGCCTTTGTTGCGTGGTTCGTGCGACGCAATACGAGTGGGTCGAGCGTCTGCGCGGATGCTATCCAATGAGTTCGGGAGTTGGAGTCGGGCTTGGGATCGAGACTATCGTCGCGTTGCGTATGAAACCGCCTTAGCTCCGGCGCCGCAGTACCAACCCCACTACGCTCAATCCAAGCACGCCCAGAGCGAAAGCGCCAGGGGCCGGAACCAGCGCCAGCTGGCTTTGCGCCGCTGTTCCATCGACCCAGGCTATCCCCAGCACTTGCACATCGCCCAGCGCGGTGGGATCGGCAGGCGCCGATGACCCAAACTGAACACCCTGCGTGACAGGGGTTGTCGGCCACCCAGCCGCGGCGGCAGTGACGTTGTCAACCGGAAGCCCATCACGTTCATTGCGCGCGACAGGAACAGCGGAAACCAGAACCCCGGCCGCGTAATCGATACCCATCTGCGCCGACGACGCAGCGCCGTCGGTGCGAAAGGTGTGATCTGCAAGCTGAGTGGTATCGCCGGGGATGCCAAAGACTTCGCCGGACATGGGAACCGCAAGGGAATCGACTGCGGTGTCACCGCGGTCGCCTACGATCGCGAGGTCGAGTACCGGTGCACTGCCGACATCGTCGCCCCGTGAGGCAACGCTCATATCCGCCATCGCGGAAGACGAGAGTGAGCAGGCCAGGAAAGCTGCTGTCCAGTACGGGGCCAGCGTATGGCACATGCTGTTCGTTCGCGATCTCGTCATAGAAAGCGCCAAGGCTGCCACTCCAAATGTGTAAGACAGATCGTCGCCGCCAAGCGACTTCTCGGTCCGATCGGCAGCCACCGCTCACGGGTCCAGCCATGCCCGTTGGTCGCTGCCGCAACCGTTCGGCGGAGCAGGCAACAGCAACTGCTCCGTATGGTCAATGGCTATTCTAGCATAACGATACTCGCTTGAGCTAGGGGTTTCAATCGCACAGCCCGTTTTTTCTTCGTAAGTCCTAATAGGGATTTGCCCTGTAGTTCAGGTGCGAACACGGAGCTCCGATATGTGTCACGTCCGCTAAAGTACCGCCTCTGCGACACCCAGACATCCCGGTATAGCTAGGCTCGCCCTAATACCCAAACCTCCGGCCCCTCCGATACCTTCCCTGAATCTCCAACGTGTGTTCTTCGGCAGCATATTGGACTGTTTGGCCGGACGTAGTCGTACGACAGCCTTGCCCGCGGTCCAGCAGGCTGCCCCTTGGTGTCGCGCGGACAGGACATGTGTACGCTGCGCCGGGGCTCCGCTCCGCTCGCCCGACGGGATGAAACCACGGCGACTCTCATAGCAACTGGTACAGAAACCGGGGGCATGCCGGAGGTGCGTACCTAGGGGCGAGTAAGGTAATCGTGGAAGATCGTCACAAAGTCTGCGAGATCAACGTCATCGTCGTCGTCGGCGTCGAACACTATGGTGCATTCTTGGACAGACGCGTCGCTTCCCATACATCTCTGGAAAGCGGCAATATCAACCAGGTCAAGAACGCCGTTCGTGTCGGCGTCTCCCAACAGACATCCCTGACGACATAGCGCCGGGACACAAGCTGGTATTCCGCCGGCGGCAGTACACTCCGCCGGCGTCACCGGTGGAAGGCCGAGGTCGGAGTAACACGTCCCACCAGGTAGACAGCAGTCCCCTCTCGGTGGACACGCGCACCTGACTGTAGTGGGTACGGCAAGGCAAAGGTCGTAGCAGTTGTTCACGCCGTCGCCGTCGGTGTCGGGAACCTCCTCGCAATCATCAGGAACGTTGTTGCCGTCGCAGTCGAATTCACATTCATCAGGCAATCCGTTCGGCTGACAGTCTTGGCTCACCTCTCCATTGCCGTCGGGATCGCTCTGATCAACATCGCAGTCGTCGGGAATACCGTTACCGTTGCAGTCGGACTCGCATTCGTCAGGCACTTCGTTGGCGTTGCAGTCCTGGCTGTTCCCGCATGGTGGTGTGCAGTCAATGGCACCACAATCAAGGTCGCACGCGTCGGAGACGCTGTTGTTGTTGCAGTCGAGGACGAGTAGCTTCGGCCCAATGCTTCTATCGGAGACCTCGCTGTGAGCTCCCGGTTTGAACAGGCCTATCGTAACCCTGGTTGCAGCGGGTTGAACATCGCTGTCGAAGTTGAAGCTGTAGACGGTCCCGAAGCGCAGGGCATTGGCGTTCTCGGGAGGCTGGCAGGTGACTACCGACCACGTGATTGCGCCGCCCGCGACCTCGGCCTGCCAGTCGGTGCGATCATAGGGGTCGCCGCTGTGATAGTCCACGTCATGGAAACCGATGTTATCCACAAGGGCATCGTCAGGGAGCGGCACGGAGAAGGAGCTCGCAGACTGGTCGGAGTTGAGATTCTGCAAGGCATACGAGTAACGCCAAATCCCTGTGGCTAGCTCGCTCGCCTTGGCCGCGAGAATGAACAGACCCTCGCCCGGGACCTGGATGTCCGTCTCCTCGACCGTCGGGTCGATATCCTGCCAGGCGCGGACGGCGGCCTGCCCTCGCTGAGTGGGCCAGTCGGGATTGATCTTCAGATTGTACACGCCGGGGGACGGATTCTCAGCCAGCACCTCGCGGTACGAGGCATTGTTGTTGTTCGTACGAGCGACGGCATCGTCCTTCAGGATGTAGTGTCCCTGCACGAAGTACCGGGCGCCGACGTTGAAACGTGGGTCAAGATCGACCTTATGGATCTGCAAGCGGCGATCAATCGAAGACTCCGGATCGGGGCCCAACCACGGATAAGGGAACTCGCCGGTGTTCGCATTGACGGTAGACCTCGGGCTCATGTTAGTCTGAATCCCGTTCAGCGTCGCACTGTATGGGTCTGAGCACCCGACCCCGAGCTGACTCCCGTTCGTTTCGTCCTCACAGGGGCCGCAAAGACTCTGTGACACGGCATAGAAGCCGTGCTTGACCCAACTCAACCCGATCTGCTCGAACCGATCATCTTTAAGGCGGTAGGCGTTCTGGATGATGACCGGGTGGTCGGAAGTCGACGCGATCCAATTCGCCCGCTGGTTGCCGAGGTTGCACGCTGTGGTACCGACGGCAAACGCTTCAATGAGCGGGTCATCAGACGGATAGTGTATTATGGTCTGGAGTTCGGCAACGATCACATCCGATCCGTCGACAACAGCCGATCGGCCGCTCGGGGCAGGCCTCGCGGCTCGTTTGGACTTCGCTCGTGGCGGGCGTGGGATCTCCTCGGCGGATCGCATGCCGGCCTCGACGATCACCGTGCCGATCACGGCGCCCGCGGCCTGTGGCTTACCCAATGCGCGGGTCCAGGGGCGCGCGATGGTGAGTTCGCCGATAATGCGCAATTCCTTGCCGGCTTGGTGCACGTCAAACATCACGGAGTCGACATCGAAGACTGCGTCCCCCTTGGCCTCGTCCTCGAGCCGGCTTTTTATCGAGATGCGGCCGTCGCGGTCGGCCTGGAGCGTCAGATTCCCAATAACCACGCGCTCTATCGGACCTTGGACTAACAGGGCACCGCGCGTGCGCAGCTCTCCGCTGACGACACCCGCGAATACACCGTCCTCCAACTCGACTTCGAAGGTTGAGGTTGGATCCACAGCAAATTGTGGGAAGGGTCCATCGCCGAGTTGGCCCTGGGCCGCAAACGCGAGTCCGAGCTGTTTTAGAGCGTCTTCGGCGAATCGGAATGTGACACTACCGCTGGTTGCGACGTAGTACTGCCGTGCGTCGATAGCGGGTGATGGCGCCGCTCCTGCGAATGACGCGGCTGACGCCGTTATTATGCACCCCGCGCCGGCCAGAACGACCAGCCTCAGGTCTCCGAACGACATCGCTGATCCCCTCCGCCGTGCCCCCAAACTGTGATGAAACCGCACAACACGGTCGTCGCCAGCGCCCCTCCCTGGATACAAGAAACAGAAGTGATCAACTGCGAGCCGCAACCAAGCGGTTCCGTCTCCGCCACCTCTTCAATCCCGAAGTCCGCAGTCCGGGCCGCTCGCGTTATTCTCGAAACCGGATAGCCCGCCCCCATCGCCGAGAAAACGACCCAGATACTGTCCCGAATCTCGCGCCGGCAGTTGGCGAGAGGCCCGTCTGTTCAACGTTAGACGTCCGGACTTCACTTAGCAAGCGCAATGCCAGCTGGAAGGAGCTGATCCGCGTCCGTCGGTTGACATTGCGCGCAACGATTCGGATCAAGAACCCCCTCGTGGGCGGATTACATTACCGGCCTACGCTCAAGGTGTAGCGTGGGGCGAACGCTGACACAGCGGGCGCCCTGCCGGAATGCACTTGGGCGCGAGCAGCAGGAGCCGAGCGCATGGCACGTCGAGCAGGCAGAGTGCCACTGCGGGCTGCACGGTTGAATTGTGAGTCGATGGCTGCTCCAGCCCATCTATGAAGCAGCCTTTGTCAAGCCGC
>JBHHXS010000043.1:0-16787 GCA_046757145.1 Phycisphaerae bacterium
GGACGAGTACCTGCTCCGAATCCTGAGCCAAGGAACTTAAATGCGATTGCCCTGCTCCGGGGGGCTTCCCAAAGCCACCCGCTCTGCGGGTGGTTGATTACTCGCGCGCTTTGTCGCATGTGTATGCGCGGGTGACTCCAATAACCGTGCGACAACGCACACCACGGATCAGAGCCCGGAGCGCGAGCGACGGGTTTGATGGCCCCCGCGCTCGCGCTTGGGGCTCGGATAAGAGGCGCACGTTGGTGCCGCGGGCGGGTACCAAGCGCGTGAAGCCCGACGGACTCCTGGTATCGCACTGGCGCACTGATGTTGGCCGATCGTATTCTTTGCCGGTATGGAGGCTTACGAGGAGGTACTGCTGTCGTCCGCCCGCGACTCAACAGCATCGAGCTAACGTCGACCCAGTCCGCGTGGGGCCGACGCCATCAGGCCGCCGCCCAACGCTGCCATTTTCAAGCAAGAGCCCCCAACAACAATGCGCGACTATAGTGCTACGCGACGGTGATTGTCTTATCGATGTATACGTCCTGGATGACGTTGAGGAGTTTTACGCCCTCGTCCATTGGCCTTTGGAAAGCCTTTCTCCCCGAGATCAGACCCATGCCCCCCGCTCGCTTGTTGATGACAGCCGTTTTGGCCGCGTCGCGGAAGTCGTTGTCACCCGCTGCACCGCCTGAGTTGATCAGGCCGGCACGCCCCATGTAGCAGCCGGCCACCTGGTAGCGCGTCAGGTCGATCGGGTGGTCGCTGGTCAGCTTTTCGTAGACGAGCTTGCTGGTTTTGGCGAAGTTGACGGCTGTGAACCCACCGTTGTTCTCCGCCTGCTTCTGTTTGATGATGTCAGCCTCGATTGTGACGCCGAGGTGGTTGGCCTGGTTGGTCAGGTCGGCGGACACGTGGTAATCCTTGCCGTCCTTCTTGAATGCGCTGTTCCGCAGATAACACCATAGGAAAGTGGCCATCCCCATCTCGTGGGCCATGTGGAACGCCTCGGAAACCTCCTGGATCTGCCGAGAAGATTCCTCCGACCCGAAGTAGATCGTTGCCCCAACGGCAACGGCACCCATGTCCGCCGCCTGCCGGACGTCCGCGAACATGATCTGATCGTACTTGTTCGGGAAGGTCAGCAACTCATTATGATTAAGCTTAACAACGAACGGAATCTTGTGGGCGTACTTCCGGGCTACCGCCCCGAGCACCCCGAGGGTGGACGCGACGGCATTGCATCCGCCCTCGATGGCCAACTTGACGATGTTCTCCGGATCGAAGTAGATCGGGTTCGGGGCAAACGAAGCCCCCGCGCTGTGTTCGATCCCCTGGTCAACGGGCAGGATGGAGAGGTACCCCGTACCGGTGAGTCGCCCGGTGTTGAAAATAGTCTGCAGGCTCCGCAGGACGGGCACCGGCCTGTCGCCGAGAGCCACCACCCGATCGACGAAGTCCGGGCCGGGCAGTTGGAGCATCGCCTTGTCGATTGTGCTGCACCTGTGTGCCAGCAGGCGCTGGGCGTCCGGCCCGAGAAGATCAGTTAGAGCGCTCATGATGTCTTGTCCTCCGCGAAAGTCAGTTCCAGTTGTTGCTACCTCGAAGGGGCCCACCCCCTCGCGGGAGCGGACATTCGCCCAGGCGATTCTGAATCACCGTGTGCGATTCTGCGGGACCCCTCAACCACGGGTTCGACGGCTATGCACGCGTGCGGAGTCGACGCTCTCGAACCATTGCACACGCTCACATACTATAACCGTACTGGGATTATCGGCAACATCCAGTTCCGAGTCCTGACGAACCAAGGTAGTTACCGGTGAGGCCGGGAGCACAGCGGCGAGGCTAGAGGGCAGCCGCAGTGCCCGCGCCTCCGCCGCATGGTCGCCCGTGTCTGGCCACTGCGAGAAGCCCGCATGAACCAGGACCGTCGGAGGGCGTTGCCACGAGACGCAAAGTCGGGTACGTTCTCGGCAGGCTATCGTGTCGGCGCCGATGGTCGGGCATCGCCCGGAAGTACGTGCTGTAAAGGAGCGCTTGGATGAGCGACGATGAACTGACGGTCGACCAGGAAGAGGGTATCGATGTCCAGGGGGACGCAGATGCCGAAGAGCTTTCCGACGAAGAGAAATTCAAGGCCAAGCTCAAGGAATCCATCGTGGTTGAGCGTGAGGAGATCGGGGCTTTGCGACAGAAGCTCACCGTGACCGTTCCGCGAGAGACACTGGACGACCGGTTGAGCTACCAGTTTGCGGAACTCAAAAGAGACGCCCTCGTGCCGGGGTTTCGCAAGGGGCACGCTCCGCTCAAACTCGTCGAGAAGCGCTTCGCCGCCGACGTAGGGGAGCAGCTCAGCAGCGAGATAATCAGCGGGGCGTACATGGCAGCGGTTGAGAAAGAGGAACTCAAGCCGCTGGGCGACCCTCTGTTCTGGGTGAAGGTCCCGCAGACACACCGCGGGCAGACCCCACAGGAGGCGGAGGAGCAGACCGAGAAGCTCCTTGCATTCGACAAAGCCCTGGACCACCTGGCGTTGCCGAACGAGGGTCCGCTGACCTTTGCCTGTGAGGTCGAGCTTAAGCCGGAGTTCGAGTTGCCGGAGCTTACAAAGATCCCGTTGGAGCGCCCCGTCGTCTCGATCGAGGACGCTGATGTCGACGCTCAGATCACGCGCTTGTGCGCAGTCCGCGGCAAGTATCGCCCGGTCGAGGAGGGCACGGTAGAGCCCGATGACCTGCTGTACCTGGACATAACAATGTCGGTTGACGGTACAGTCGTCGACAGCGAGCAGAACGCGGAGATCCACGCACGCGATTCGGTGGTCATGCGCATTCCGATGATAGGGCTCGGCGCAGCCCTCGTCGGAAAGAGCGTAGGCGAGCAGGCTACGCTGGAGGCGACCGTTCCCGACGATTACGACGACATCAATCTCCGAGGAAAGACGGCCGTCTTCGAGTTCACCATCTGTGAGATGAAGCGGTTCGAGCTGCCTCCCCTGGATGCTGACTTCCTGGCCAACATAGGCTGCGAAAGCGAGGAGGAGTTGCGTACCGAAATCCGGTCCGATCTCGAGGCGCGTCTCGACAGGGAGATCAGGCGGGCGATGCACAGGCAGATCGGGCAGTATCTTGTCGACAACACGACCCTCGAGATACCTGAAGGACTCTCCCACCGGCAGGTTGAACGCTCAATAACCCGCCGCAAGCTCGTCATGATGCAGACGGGGATCCCCGAGGCGGAAATCGACAAGTCGATGGATGAGATGCGGGCCAAAGCCCACGATCAGGTCCTGTGGGATCTCAAGGTATTCTTCATACTTGAGAGAATCGCGGAGGAGCGCGACATCACCGTATCGGAAGAACGCCTTAACAGCGCCATCGCGCAGATCGCCCAGCAGGCCAACAAGCGCTTCGACCGGGTGCGCGACGAGCTGAGCAAGAGCGACGGCCTGCTTACCCTCTATCTGCAACTCCGTGATGAGCAGATTCTCGATTCACTGGTCGACGAGGCCGAGATCACTGAGCACAAGGTGACCAAGAAGAAGACCACACGCAAGAAAGGTACCAAACGTACTAAGAAGGCTACAACGAAAAAGAGCCCCGAAAGTGAATAGTCGTGATACTTCCGACGTAGTGCCGACGCACCGTCGAATCAGACTTGGGAACGAAACATGCAAGAGTTCTTAGATCCCCCAGGGAGTGTCAATCAGTACCCTCCATATCAACGTACGCGTGAGATGTCTCTCACGGATATGTTGCTGGAGAACCGCATCATCTTTCTGGCGGGGCCGATCGCCGAGCGGACGGCCAGCGTCGTCATCCAGCAGCTCCTGTACCTTCAGTCGATCCGGCGCAACCAGGATGTGAACCTGTACATCAACTCGCCGGGCGGGCTTGTGGATCAGACGTTGGCGATCTACGACACGATGCAGTTTATGGGGTCTGAAGTCGCCACTTACTGCATAGGCCAAGCGGCGAGCGGGGCGGCGCTGATTCTCATGGCGGGAACCAAGGGCAAACGCTACATCCTGCCCAACGCAAAGGTGATGCTTCATCAGCCGTACGGCGGGATCACCGGACAGGCCGAGGACATCCGTATCCAGGCGGAGGAGGTGCTGCGCGACAAGGCCCGAATAAACGCCATCATCGCCCAGTGCACCAGTAAGCCGATAGAGCGCGTCGCCGAAGACACCGAGCGCGATCGTTACCTCAACGCCGAGGAGGCATTGGCATACGGCATTGTCGACGAAATCCTGGAGGAAACTGAACCCAAGAAAAGGAAAGACGATAAGAAGGACTCCGACCCCAAGAAGACGGGCGGGTCTGCTTAGTGTCGTCAAGAGAGACAACGACCCATGGACGCTAAGAACCAGCGCGTACCATTCGTGATCGAGAGCACCGGGCGGGGCGAACGGGAGATGGACATCTTCTCACGCCTCCTTAAAGACCGGATCGTTTTTATCACCGGGGGCATTGACGATGACTTGGCGAATCTGGTAATCGCCCAGCTCCTGTTCCTGTCCCGTGAGGACCCTAAATCCGACGTCCACGTGTACATCAACAGCCCGGGGGGGGGCGTATCTGCCGGGTTGGCCGTCTACGATACCATGCAGTATCTACGCTGTGACGTCGCAACCTACAACATCGGCCTCTGCGCAAGCATGGGCGCCATAATCCTTTGCGGGGGAACCAAAAGCAAACGCTACCTGCTTCCCAACTCGCGCACGCTGCTCCATCAGCCTCTGATAGGCGGAGTTATGGAGGGATGCGCCACCGATCTATCCATCGAGGCGGAGGAGATCATCAGGCTGCGCAAGCTCCTCTACAACATCGTATCGGCACGCACCGGAAAGGATGTCGGAGAGGTGGAGAAGGACTGCGATCGGAACAAGTGGCTCAGCGCCGCGGAGACGATCGAGTACGGCTTGGCGGACTCCATTCTTGAGAGAATGCGCCCGTCGGCATGAACGCGCGGTCTGGCGCATCCTTCCGCCGGCCGCTCTTGCTATCCGACTCAGGATGCGGCTACCTGCCGTGCCCCTTGTACACCGGGCTGGTTCGCGCGTACATGATCGCGCTGACACAGTCCGACGCCTCGAAACACTGCCCGCCGCTAGTCAGGCCGCTGATCGTCAGCGTCATTGACGGCAGTCGGCGCTTCGATCTGCCGTCGAGCATCTCGGCGATCTGGCCGGTCCAAAACCATACCGACAGATCGTCAATCCCATCACCCGTAAGGTCGCTGCAGTCGCAGATGTCGCCGCTCAAGGGAGTGGTGATATCCATGATCGCCGAGCCAATCGGTGATATGCTTCCAGCCATGCCGTCGACACTGAGAGTGATTGTAGCGGGGTCAATCTCTGCCACGTCGAATCCCGGCGTACCTGCCACAGCCAGCTGTACCACGCCGAACGGCGCCAGCACCAGCGGATTAGGGCAGAACCCCGGTCGGACGGTGAGGTCCCCCGACAAGTCAGCCCCGCCGGGCGGGCACGCACGACCGCCGTTGGAGATGAACACCTCGTCGATCTGGCCTTCGAATCTTCCGGGAGCTTCCGCAGGGTTATACCCGATGTACAGCGGCTCATCGTTATTCACGATCGCCCAACTTGCGGCTTCGTCTGCCATCAACACTCCGTCGATCCAGATGCGGCACGCGCTCTGGTCGTACGACATCTCGATATGATGAAACTCCCCATCAGCGGGCATCGCCCCTTGAGGCGTGGTGCACTCGAAGTTCGTACCTCCGGTGTTGTTGTTGAAGCTCGCCACGACCTGCACGCCGCTTCCCGTCTCATCCGGCCGGATGCTGAGTGTGTAGGGTGCGCTAGTAGCCCCCTTGCGGACGATCGCCGAGCCCGCGCTCAGAGCCCGCCACTTCACCTGCGCGGAAATGTAGATGCTGCCGGTAAAGTCCAGCGAGTCTTCATCCGGAATCACAACGCTCGAGGACGCGCTCCCAGCAAACGCGAGGGCGCAGCCGGTCTCGCGGTAGCCTGGCGAGACCCACATGTCCTCCGACCATATGGTGCCATCATTGCCCGCTGCCGATGCGTCGTGGACTATGGTGCCGGAACACTCACCGAACGACCAATAACCCAACTCCCCTGCCCAGCAGAGCGTCCCCCCTGCAGCCGCGAGGACCAACGCAGCCATACTCATCTTTGACCGAAACATTCTGTCTCCTTTCTCAAGACCCCTACGCGAACGACCCGCGCACTCCCCACTGAATCGTTGGGCAAAACAAACCCGCCCGCGCATCATCGTGTGACGCAAGCTCGTGTGTTGGCTCCTCCCCACGTGTCTTCTTCCTACTCCTGCCGCGTGCCGTTGAGCAATCTGTGGTTTGTCACGGCCTGCGACCCCACCGTGCGGCGTTGTTACGCCATGTACAGACACTGCGGCTCGGCTGTAGAGACACCCCCTATGGCGCTTCAAGCCCTCGTCCGACAGGCGAGATAATCAGCGTGCCTGCCTTCACCCTGTGATCCCCGCATTGCCCGGCTGCCCGGGCCCGGAGAGTCTTAACATATCGGACTGAGAGGCACTAAGTCAAGGGAGCAAGTCGATGAATATTGGCAGATCGAGTGTCATTTGCGTGATAGAACTGCGGCGCGTTGCCTCCCCGGACGGCCCGCCACGTGCTGTGATTCGTCACATCACGTCCGAACGGGTCCAGCTCTCAAGGCCCGCCTGAGGAGTGCCCGAACAGCACGGAATCGTCGGCCTTGGTCTTCGCACAGCGGAAACACTGCATGCAGGATCAACCATCGGTGCATCCGCCGCGCGTCGGCTCGCTGAAGGAGCCCACCGTTCACATCTGAACCACCAACCAAGACGATGGCGTGACAGTTTTCGGCGAACGCAGCGTTGCCGCGCGCCGTAGGATCGCTAGACTACTGTGGGGTTGCGTGTGCGCGGGTGCACGGCTGAACGCGCCCGAAAGCCGTCTAAACTGCAGTGGCGCTAGGGAGCGACTACACGGTGCCGGAGCGTCCGGCCCGGCAGCGGGGTTTCACAGATATGGATGAACAGAGAAAGAAGACGTCGACGATGAGCGCGCGTCTCGTGCTTTTGCTCGTGGTGGTAGCTGCCCTGGGCGTGGCATTCGCGGTCAGACAATCATCTCCGCCGACACCCAACGATGAGGCCCCCTGGGAGGATGAGGGAGATGATGTGGACGAAGACAGCTTGCGGGAGATTACGCAGCTCGACCTGCCCGGAGAAGAGCCCGAAGAGCCACCCGAATTCGATATTCAAGTGGAACTGGACACCTCGACAATCAAGAGCCGCATGGTGCTCTATATCGCCGAAGCCCACGGCTATTACGTCGAAACGGTCAGCATACGATTCTGGTGGAAGGGAGATGACCCCAACCTCGAGCGCGAGGACTCGATCTTCAGTTTTGTCTATCGAATGAACAACTACATCAAGGCCAACGAAACCTTTAAGGACTGCTTCGAGCTCTCCGCACCGGAGATAGCCCGCGTCGGTGGTGACCCGGGAACGGTGGAGAACTGGGGCTGGACGCTCGAATCATATGGCCGTGCGCGGGCGACCAACCCGGAGTCGTTCCCCCCCGTATCCCCCGCCGGTCGCCACTGCAGCTAGCCCAAGTTGAGCAGTTGGACGTCTCCAGCGGGCTTTTCGATAGCGCCAGGGCCGTTTTTCGTCAAGAGTTTTGACTACAATTGCTGTTCGGGTTCTCCCATTTCGGCTCGCCGAGGCGAGCGGGAAGTGTCAGGCCGAGGCGGCTCAGGAGGATTCGTTGAGATTCATCCGGCTTGGTCACGCAGCGGATGCGGATGTCGCGGCCGGCTGAGGTGGGCAGGATGACGTCATTCGTTTTGATCCGCTCGAACTCCTCGATGACCGGGCGAGGAGCGTTGCCCAACCCGCAGCGGGCCATCCATTGTTCCAAGGTCTTCCACATCGCGTACGCCAGGAATGAGAACAAGATGTGAGCCTGGACGCGATCTTCCAGGTGATGCCAGATCGGGCGTAGATTCAGCTCGGTCTTCTCCGTTCGAAACGCGGACTCCGCCTGCGTCAACTGAATATAGGTTTTCCACAGGTCCTGGGGGCTCCAGTCCGTAAGGTTGGTTCGCAGCAGATAACAGCCTTCACTCAACTGAGCCCATTGACGCCAGTCTTCGTGTTTCGTCCAGGTGACCTTGAGGAACCCTGTGACGCCCCCACGATCGATTTCGGTAACCTTCACATCGAAGAGCCCGGCCGCCCGTGAGTTCTTCCCCAGAATGCGCCCGATCTGCCGCTCGACCTGAGTGCGATTGGGTTTCTTCTTGGCGCGGTCCAAACGACCCGCGAGGCTGACCAAGGCTTCCTCGATCCGTTTCTCGAAACGCTCATGCATGGCCTTCTCTTTTTCGCGACGATCCGTGCTGCGGCATAGAATGAACGTCTCATGACCGTCGGGACCAGGACGCAGTTTCACCTCGACCCCTTTTTCGACTTCAGTCCAATCCTCTTGAAGAAGCGCTTGCTCAAACGATCGCAACGCCGACTTCGGCGTGCCCACGATATACTGGCCGCCGCGGTCGCGGAGGAACTGCAGGTTCTCATCGCTGACCATCCCACGGTCCAGTACCCAGATCCGCCGGGCTTTGCCATGCTTGCGCTCCATGACCGCGATGATTTCCTGGAGAGTCTTGGAATCGTGCCGGTTTCCTTCGAACACCTCATACCCGACGGGCAATCCTTCACGAGTCACCACCAGGCCGATGCACACCTGCTTGCAATCGAAGCGCTTATCCCGTGAGTAACCTCGCTTGGCCTGGGGATTGCCCTTCGCCTCGCCTTCAAAGTATGTGGAAGTCACGTCGTACAGAAGAAGATCATATTGCGCGTCGAACAGGGTCGTAAACCGTTCCTTGAGATGCCTTTCGATGGCCTCTTTTTGCTTCAAGAGGTGATCGTGAGCGCGATAGAGCCGATCCTTGTTCACCGCCCTGTCCGGCACCCCGAGCAGGTCATCCAGTGCCGTACGCTCATACCATGTGTCTGCGATGTGCAATTCGCTCGACGGCTCGCAAAACCGCGCCAGGGTCAGGATCGTTGCCACCACCGACCAGGGGATGCCTTCACGATTCCTTGGAATGATCCGCTTCAACAGTTTGTCGAGTTTCAGGGCCCTCCATAGAATCAGCCCGAGGTACACCGCGCCGAAGTCGCGTGTACGTTCCACATACGCACCCCGCACGCGGACCTCGATCTTCTCGGGAACCGGATCGGCCGATTCTGCGGTGTCGAACAACGGCAGACAGGGCTCCGGGCGGTGGTTCACAATCCGCACGACGTGCGCCCAGCCAGCCTTCTCTGAAGGTTGCAGTTCACCCAGATAAGCCACCACCTGATGACGCGGCCCCCGGGCTGTCCTGATGGACTTGACCAGTGTCCAGTATGTATGCCGCTTTCCACTTGCTGCTACACGAATCCGTTTGAGGAACATCCGCGCGACCTCCTGTCGAGGACAAGGATCGCGCCAGGCGGCCGCTACTTCAAGAGGGCAATGTTTTGACTACATCGAGATTCAGGCAACTTCGACAAGCCCAACCCCGTTCAAGAACCCACCACCGCCCATCGACACCCCGAAAAAAAATCAGATTCCGCGCAGCTGCTCAACTTGGGTTAGGCGCCTGGGCAGCATCTACCTGAGTTTCCTCATGCATGCATTCAATCCGGAGGAAGGTGTTTTCCGCAACTTCATGGGCTACGATCGTCGCTGGCTTGAGCGTGCCGGGTCGGAGGACAGTCATGCCCGTGCCGTATGGGGGCTGGGCGAAACCGTCGCGGCCGTCACCGAAGGCGACGAGCGACGGCTCGCGAGGGAGTTGCTACGACGTGCATTACCGGCCGTCGAGCAACTGGAGGCAACACGTGCCGTGGCGCATGCGCTTCTTGGGATCACTGCGTACTTGCAGGTGTCCCCAGAGGACGAAGTCGCACAGCCTTTGCTCAGGAAAACGAGTAACCGACTGTACAAACAGTATCGCCAAACGGCTTCATCAGATTGGCCATGGATAGAGGACGAGCTCACCTACGCCAACGGGACTATTCCGCATGCGCTGCTTGCCGCGGGCTCTGCGCTTGAAGCATCTGACCTGCAGGAGGCCGGCCTGAAGGCACTTGATTGGCTCGTCGACCTGCAAACCGAACACGGCCGGTACGTGCCGGTCGGCAACCACGGTTGGTACCCCCGTGGAGGCGAGCGAGCTCGTTTCGATCAACAGCCCATCGAAGCGGCGAGCATGATTCCAGCTTGTATCGAGGCACACCGCCTGACGGGGGATCGGCGGTGGTTGACCGAAGCTCAGCGCTGCTTCCGCTGGTTCACGGGAGAGAATGACCTCGGTGTACCGGTATATGACGAAGCTACGGGCGCGTGCTGTGATGGTCTGCGGCCGGATGGTCTCAATCAGAATCGAGGAGCCGAGTCCACGCTTGCGTGGCTTTATTCACTTATTCTCATGCATACCGTACAATCTGAAGGCACGTTCGGGTGGGCCGACGGTGCGGGAGTGAACGGCGCGGTGATAGACTATGACGAAAACGACAAACAAAACGAGACACATGCCGCGCTTTGACTTGCGACGGGACCGGTGCGGGCCCGGGGCCGGCGCGTCCCCCCAACGGTTGGGGAAGTCGCGCCACCACGAGTCTACTCCACCTCGCAGATGGCAGCGCCGGAGCGCTTCAGCAACTCGCGCGCCTGCTCCGCAGCTCCCGGTCCTCGCATAGCAGCAGCCGGAGGCGCGCAGCGGGCGTCTTTCAGATATCATCGCCCCTGTGCGATAACCCGCCTAAGACCGTAGACCAACTACCCACCGAGCAGCGACAGTACGTTCTGTGACTGGGCGTTGGCGATGGTAAGTATACTGTTGCCCGCCTGCACGAGTATCTGCGAGCGCGTGAGTTCGGCGGTTTCAACGGCGAAGTCCGTATCACGGATAACGGACTCCGAGGAGCTCAGGTTCTCGACGGTAATCTGCAGTTGATTAATGTTGGGCTGGAGGGTATCGCGTTCAAACGCTCCGAGTCGCCCGCGCAGTACCGCTACTTGCGTAATGACCTCGTCGACTACATCTGAGGCCTGCTTGAAGTTCTCGCTGTGCAGCGAGAGGGCCTGCCCGTCCTTCAGGTCTGATAGGTAGCCCAAGATCGCATTGCCCAGGCGGTCAGCCTGCATACTTCTCACTCCAATGTTCTCTTGCAGGCTCGTGTTGACCTGTGGCCCAAGTTGGAACAGAGCGCCGCCTCCAGTGATCTCGAAGCCGGAAGTCCCTAGCCCATAAGTCGGACCAGTCGCTGCGTCGGTCCCGTTCCCAAACGACTCGGCCAGAGTCATGGCCACCGCGAGGAAGCGATCGGAGACCGAGATTTGCAGGCCGTCGGCGAGGGTGGCCACGCCGTTTATGGTCGCGCCCGCATCTCGCCCGACGGCGCGTTTCTTCTCGCCACCGTCCTGACGATCGATCAGGGTGAAGGAGCCGGCTGATGGCAACGCTTCGACGCTGACGAATGCGCGTGAGCCGTACGCAACACTTCTGATCGCCAGTCCGGACACGCCCCCGGGGCCACTTGCAACGGCGACGATGCCGGTCGCGTCGGTACGTGCGTTGATGGCCGAGGCAATCGAGTTTGTGGTCGCGCTGGCGGGGAAGCTGAGCGTTATGATCCCTTCCGGCCCTCCGATGCGGACGTCGGCGCCGGAACCCGTTACCATGGATAACTGGAAGCCAAGTTGCGCCTGCTGCGCGGACTGCGTCAGTTCGACGGTCACGGGTAAGTACGGCCTGGTTCCAAAGCTCGCCCTGAGCACTTGCACGTCGGCTAGTTCCGTAGCATCAATGCTGCTGGTGATATAGCCAAGCTCACCGTTGAGGAGTTTGCGGCCGGCAAACTCGGTAGTGTTGGCTATCCTCGTGATGGAATCGATCGAGGCATCGATCTGCAGTTGGTTGGCTTTGATCTCGGCATCGGAGAAGGCGCCGCTGTTGGCAGCCTCAACCACGAGGGCTTTGATATCGTTCAGCAGGGCTGCCACCTCATCGAGTGCACCCTCGGTAGTCGCCACAACATTGATGGCGCGCGAACTGTTGTTGATTGCCTGATGCAGGACCGATATCTCGGAGCGCAGGCGCTCCGAGACGATGAGCCCCGCGGGATCGTCCGCCCCGCGGTTGATCTTCACGCCGGTAGCCAGGCGTTCCAACGACAGAGCGAGCGAACGCTGCGAAATAGCCAAATGGCGCTGGGCCACCAGCGACGGTATGTTGCTGTTAATTCTCGACATGGCAATCCTCCCTGATTACCCAGAGTGCACAGCATTCTGCTCCGCACCCATATGGGATGTTCGAATCCACTGCCCCGCTCACCATAGGCATCGAGTTGCCTACCATGCGGTGGGGCGTCAGTCCGTGGCTCTCCTACTTATTGCCTTCCGGTTCGCCTTCACCCGGTTTCCTCGGGGGTTCACCTTCGACCGTGTCGGGCACGTCCCTCGGCTTCAACTTTGCCGCCTGTTCGTTCTCGCGCCTGATCGCGTCGTATACTTCCTTGCGATGGACCTGAATATGACGTGGCGCGGTAATCCCCAACCGTACCTTGTCGCCTCGGATATCGACGACTGTTATCTCCACGTCGTCGCCTATCATGATGGTCTCATCGCGTTGTCTTGAAAGCACCAACATAGTCGGCTCCTTCCTTGCCATGCCGATGCGTCGGGCTCCGACGCCGAACCCGGTCGGCGCCGCCCGTGTCCCGGACTGTGTCCGGAGAGGCCTAGCCGTCCCGCGACGTCGGTGGCTGTATCCAGCCCGTGCGGCATTCAGGTTGCCCGCCTTGCAGAGCGGGCATCGCACTCATGGCTTCTCATTGTAGTATTCCTTTAATGACTCCGGCCAGTGCGACGATCACGCTGTCTTCGTCATAGCTGGGCTACGTGGAAGCCGCATCAACGGATGCCTGGTGGAATACCTCTTGTCACTCAGCACAAGTTGCCGTCCCTGGCGGTTCGTGACGTTTATGACTAAAGGCCCCTGCAGGTTGCCGGTCAACAGGTCGTCCACCTTGTTCACGATGACGAAGACCTGGGCATCCTGGGGGTCGGTTAGACCTATGGTTTGAAGGTCCTCCAGCTTCACGGGAACCTGGTATTCCGCGACGAACAGCCGCGGGTCACATACCACGAAGGCGAGGTCTTCAGTGCAAATGGATTGTAGCCAGTAAAAGCCACTACCCTCGCCAGTCTGAACAAGGGCGTATTCGCGCTGTTTGGGGAAGCCGAGAATACCGTCTTCAAACGCGATAAGCCGATGCTCGTCGACTTCCAACTGTCCAAACCGCGACGTGTTGATGATCATCGCGCAACTCCCGTGGCCAATTCCATTTAGGCCGGCCCGGCGACGCACCCCGTCGAACCATTCGACGAAGCAGCAAGGTGGTCACTGGCACGCAACACTCGTGTCGTTGCGTCCCGACGCCTCCACATCGGGCAACCGGTGTTCGGCGCGGCGCCCCGGCCACAGGAGCACTGCGCAACTTTCAGAGCATGTCTACTAGGCATCACTGTGACACCTATACACGCCAACTATCTGAGAAAATCCATCAACGACAGACGCATAAACTGCGAGCTTGCCTGCATGCTGGCCTGCAGTTGTAACGTCGACCGCTGCAACTGGGTCACCGCCTCAGCGTAATCCACATCGCGGATTTCGGAGAGGAAGATCTCCGTTGCTCCGGCGGCGTCCTGCATTCGTTCCATCTTCGATCTCATCGCCTGCGCTCTCGCCCCGAGGATGCCGTGGTTGCGCGTTACCTCCCGGGCGAGCGGATCGAGCCTCGCGGCAGTGGCGGTGATTTCACGAGTGTCATCTCGAGTGAGGGCATCCTCCAGCTCCAGAAGTGCTGAGAGTATGCCGTCGGTGCGCGTTGGGTTCCTATCCCCTCCGGTGAGCTCGGTCGCGTCCCCGGAGAGGGTTCCGGCGATTCCAAGGTCAGCTGCGGCGCCGGACTGGTTAAGTGAGGAAATGATCATCTCTCCTGTTCCCCCGCTCCGGTCCACCAGGCGGATGCCGTTGCCTACCTCGGCCAGGGACGCTGTAATGGCCACGCCGGCCAGCTCCGCGGCCGTATTCATCAGTTCGATCACATCACCAACGGTGACGGCGGTATCGAGGTTGACATCGAAGGCAGCGCCGTCCTTGGCCTGTACGCGAAGATCATCCTCGTCTGACGTCAACATGACGCCTCGCCCGCGATTGAGTTGTGACAACGGAGTATCAGCGCTTAGAGTGCGGATTCCGAGATCGCCAGCGGTGGTGCCGCCGTTCTCCCCGATGGTCAAGGATACACCCGAGACCTCATTGAGCACGTCGATTCTCGTTCCATCGTCACTGATTCTCGCACGGACGAAGACATCCGCGTTGTTAATGGCGTTGATGATGTCCTGCACACTCTCAGCGGAACTCAGATCAACCGTTGCCGTGCGGGGGCCGTTCGTGATGATCAAGCCGTTGTCCAGATCCAACCCCGCTCCGCCGGCAAGCATGCTGACGGGCGTGAGTCGCGTGAGTCTCGGGCTCAGATCCGAACCGACGATCGCGTCGGTTGTCGGGGTGCTCGTAAGGATTCCCAGGGCACTGGCGACGGCACCGCCGGCGGAGTCGCTTACGGCTACGGCCGATGAGCCAGGCGTTATTGTCACACCGACCTGCGAGACCGATGCCGTCAGCGCTGATCCCGCCTCCGCGGCAGCGGTGTTTATAAGTGTCACAATGTCGCCTATCGTGTCGGCGGATTCGAGATCAACAGCGAACACCGATGCTGTTGCCTCGCTGAACATCAACGTGCCCCTACGTATGCCCTGCCCCGTCGCCCCGCGGATGTCGTCGAGCCGCGTGTCCGCTGTCAGGGCGGGGGTTAGATCAACGCCAGAGGCGATCTGGCTGGAAAGCGCCCCAAACAGCACGTTACCTGGCATGTTGATGACGGCCTGGGCATCGTCGTCCACACGCGTTACCAGCTCGCCGGTGTCGCCGAGATAGGCGATGCCACCGAGGGCCTCTACGAATGGGCGTGAACTGGTGTCGCGACCGGCAAAGATATAGCGCCCATCGAAGAGGCGGTTGCCCACCGCTTGGAGTTGCTGGCGAATGCCGGCGATCAATTGCGCGTCGGCCCGACGTTCTGCCGCACTGGTGAGGTTGCTTATGTTCTTGCTGGCAATGGTCTGGGCCTCGATGAGCAAGCTGTTCACCTCGGAGACTGCATCGTCCGCCGACGTAAGGAATGCGTCCGCGTGACGCAGGTTGGTAAGGAACTGCTCCTGTCTGTGCATGGCCTGGGTGAGGTCTACCGTCCGCGCTGCGGCGATGGGGTCCTCGCTGGGCGTCACGAAGTCCCGCCCCGTGGCGATTCTCGCCTCGTTTGCGAACAGCTCACGTTGGTTTCGCTGCATGGACCCCAAGGCAAACGCTGCCTGCATGTTCTGGCTGACGCGAGAGACGTTAATGGGGCTAATGGCCATTTGTAACTACCTTTTCCATATCACGCCGAACCACCACGACTCTACCCCATCCTCCGGGAGAAACCCTCACGCTATCTAATCAACGAAATCAACTGGTTAAGCAAGTCATCTACCACGCTGACGTATCTCGCGGCGCCTTGGAACGCCCGCTCGTACTTGACGAGCGAGATCGCCTCCTCATCGAGATTGACGCCGCTGATGCTTTCCTTTTGCATTTGCAGCGATGACGCCACCGCGTCAGCAACTCTCACGCTGTCGTCGGCGGAAGACCCAGCGACAGCCACCGAAGCTGCAACCGAGGTGTAGAACTCAGTAAGTGACGCGCCGTCGAGCTGATCGCTTGCTGCCGTCCCCAGCGAAGCAACGCGCCCCGCGTTGAACCCGTCGCCCGAAAGGAATGTTGATGAAGCTGCGAGCAAGGACGGCCGGGCGCTTATCGTTTCATTCACCTGGATGTCCCGGGCCGAAGTTCCACTATAGAAGGCGTTTACACCCAGGGCCGCCAGCACGCCGGACGTATCGGCACGGGCTTGCTCACCGTCATGCCCGAACGTAAACGTTGCGCCCTCGTCAGCCGTGAATGTGATGCGGCCGTCGCTCGTGATCGATGCAGTTACCCCGGCCACCTGTGAGTTGATGTCGGCTGCAAGGGACTCCAGAGTGGTCGCGGCTTCATGGCTGCCGACGTCCACGTCGATGCGATACGCCACGGGCGTGCCTGTCTCCTGATCGCTGACTGTGATGAAGAAGCTCCCGTTGCGCACCGGTGAAGACAGTGCTGCCGCCCTGCTGTCCAACGCAGCGTCAATGGATGCGACGTGCTGTGATCCGGTAAGGGATGAAAAGCCGACCAGCCCCTGACCATCGGCGTGGATGCTATTGACCTCATGGATGAGGGCAGCGGCTAGCTCGTCTATGGTGGCCATTCGGGCGTACGCCTGCTGATCGCGGCTCACGACAAGCCCGGCGAGACGCCCGCCACGGGCCTCGATCTGCCCGTTGGTGTCCGCGAAGCGGATCGAAGTGCGCAGGACTTCCCCGTCGCTCTCCTGCACCGCCACGGGACGACGCGCGACAGTCCCCTGCACCAACGCCTCGCTGCCTGCGTATACGTTGATGGCTCCGTTCGGCTGTTCACGAACGGTTACGTCCACCAGAGTACTCAGCTCACGCAGGAGGGCGTCGCGCTGATCGCGCAGCCCCGTCGCCTGACTTTGCACCCCGGCTTCGGATGTAGTGATTTCGGTGTTGAGGTC
>JBHHXS010000044.1:0-16717 GCA_046757145.1 Phycisphaerae bacterium
ATTCTCAGCCTGATCGAAAATCGCCGAGTTAGGCAGCCGCGAAGTCGCATAATCAATCTCATCACCGTAGTGCGCGGGCAGGCAATGAAGGATCACTGCGTCAGGGGCGGCAATGTTCATTGTATCGGCATCAATGCGGTACTTGGTGAAGATCCGTCTGCGCTCCGCTGCCTCTTCTTCCTGTCCCATAGAGGCCCAGACGTCGGTGTAGAGCACTTCGCAGCCCGATGCCGCGGCTAAGTCGTTTGTCACGACTATTTCTGAGCCGGTACCTGCGGCGTCCCTCGCGAGCCTGCTTACGCGCTGCTGGGGCTCATAGCCGGGCGGCGTGATGACCGTCATGTGCATCCCGACGCGGGCCGCCCCGAGCATCAGCGAGTGGGTCACGTTGTTCCCGTCGCCGATGTAGCAAGCGCGTATGCCGTCAAGCCGTCCTCTCCGCTCGACAATGGTCTGGAAGTCAGCCATGATCTGGCAGGGGTGCTCCAAATCGCTCAGCCCATTGATGACCGGAACTTTCGCGTGTTTTGCCAGTTCCTCGACGATTTCGTGGCCGAACACCCGAGCCATGATGATGTCAACATAACGCGAGAGCACCAGCGCGATGTCCTCCGTGGTCTCCCGCTTTCCGAGGCTTATGTCGGATGGTGCAAGGTAGACTGCGTGTCCACCGAGACGCGTCATCCCCGCCTCGAAGGAAACCCGCGTTCGCAGAGACGGTTTTTGGAAGATCATGGCGAGAGTCTTGCCCTTAAGAGGGGTGCGGTCAGCGGGGTACCCTGACGCTTTCAGAATCCGCGCTGCCTCGAGGACCTGCAGGATTTCATCCTTGGACAGGTCCAACATCGAGACGAAGCTTTTCCCGCTCAGGTTCGCCGTCACAATCGGGGCCTCCGTGTGCTTCGGCACTCGGTCAACCACGAGGGCCGATTCAAGCCAGCACCTTCTCGAGCCTGTGAATCGCCCAATCCAGTTCTTCCTTTGTGATGCATAGGGGCGGGGCGAGCCGCATGGTTTGCTTGTGCGTGTCCTTGCAGAGCAGTCCCTCGTGCATCAAGCGTTCGCAGTAATCGCGTGCAACACCAGCCGAAGCATGGAACTCGATGCCCACCCACAGCCCTCGGCCGCGAATCTCCTTGACCTTGTCGGTGCGGATTTCGCGCAGCCGTGCGAAGAGGTACTCGCCCATTTTTCTCGCATTGTCCTGGTACTTTCCGGTCTTGAGCATTTCGACGACTTTGCGTGCTATCGCGGCGCCCAGGGGATTGCCTCCAAATGTGCTGCCGTGGTCACCCGGCTGGAACACGCTGAGAATCTCGCGTGAGGAAACGACCGCGGAAACCGGCATGATTCCGCCGCCCAGGGCCTTGCCCAGAATGAAAACGTCGGGCTGGATGTTCTCAAGCTGGCAACAGAAGGTTGCTCCACACCGCCCCAGACCGGATTGAATCTCGTCGGCAATGAACAGGACATTCTTTTCGGAGCAGAGCTCGCGCGCGCGTTGGAGATACCGAGGCGGCGGTAGGATGATTCCGGCTTCTCCTTGGATGGGCTCAACCAGGAATGCCACCACGTTGTCGTCAACGGCTCGGCGCAGCGCATTGATGTCGCCGTACTCGATGATCTCGAACCCCGGGGTAAATGGGCCGAAGCCCTCGCGACACTGCGGGTCGCTGCTGAAGCTCACAATCGTCGTGGTACGCCCGTGGAAGTTGTTGCTGCAGCAGATGATCTTGGCCTTGCCCGGCGGCACGCCCTTGTTAGTGTAACCCCATTTCCTTGCGGTCTTGATTGCCGTTTCCACCCCTTCAGCACCGGTGTTCATGGGCAGGACGGCTTCCATGCCGCACAGCTCAGCCAACGCTTCGCATAACGGACCTAACTGGTCGTTGTGAAACGCCCGCGAGGTTAGCGTCACGCGATCGAGCTGTTGTTTGGCAGCTGCGACGAGTTCAGGGTGCCCGTGACCAAAGTTGACGGCGGAGTATGCAGCGAGCATGTCCATGTAGCGTTTGCCGCCGGCGTCCTCGACCCACACGCCGTCCGCCTTGGCCACCACAACGGGTAGCGGGTGGTAGTTGTGAGCGGCATAGCGTTCGACGAGTTCAATATGCTGTTCCCCTGTCATACGGCCTACATCGACCGCAGGCTGGACGTTCATCACCAAGCCTCCTTCTAATGACCTTTGGTGTGGCAGCGATGGACTTCACCGGCCAATGCTGTGCCGATCGAGGCCCCCGCACCTCAGCCGCCGCAGGAGTATACGGCAGTTACACTGGGGCAATCAACCCCGAGGTCAAGCGCTGGCTTGATGTGTCCGGTCCTTCGCCCACAAACACCGTTTTGCACCCTTTAAGCTGGGTTTGCTCGTTTCTTGTAAGGTGAACCAACAACGGCGCTCGAGGGACGCGCGGTCACGTCAGGGAGCGAGCTCCGCGCGCTCGGATGACCGACCCCCTTCGCTGCATGAGCACGCAACTCGCGGGGCTCAGAGATCGAGGCTCACACCCAGCGCGTTCTCGGACGCACGCGGCTCCGCAGATGGTGTGCCGCCGCAGCGCGACCCAATCCCTACTTGCTCGGGAATTGTGGGAACCATCGGCCAACTCGGGCGTCTGACCTGTCAGCACGGAAATGGTGGCAAAAGACAGGAGAACCGACAATGAGACCGATCAGCCTTTTGACAGCTTGCGTCATGTCGTTAGCAACGGCGGCCTGGGTGAACACGAAGGGCCCACCCGTTACTGCACACGCTGGGGGAGAAAACGACGTGGTCGACATCACTGTTAGCGCGAAGGCATCAGCCGCTGCAGTTGGTGCGCGGAGGCCTGGTCACAGCATTGACCCACGGCCCGACTGCCCCCATCCCTTCCCCAGGCGGCGCCCGGTAGATCTGGTGATTTGTCTGGATACATCAGGAAGCATGAGCGGGTTGATCGACTCGGCGCGTGCCAAGCTTTGGGACATTGTAAACGAGATCGCCGAAGCAGAGCCTACCCCTCGGCTCCGCGTCGGTTTATTCACATACGGATCGCCCCATGTCTCAACGCGGGCGCAGGGGTGGGTCGTCCGTCAGCTCGACCTGACCGAGGACCTTGACATGGTGTACTCACGCCTGATGGCCCTCACCACCAACGGCGGAGAGGAGTACGTGGGGTGGGTTCTTAATGACGCGGTGCAGACCATGAGCTGGTCCAACGAGCCGGACGCCGTAAGGCTGATCTTTGTCGCGGGAAATGAATCGGCGGATCAGGCGGCCGCGTACTTCAACTTCCGCACAGTCGCGGAGGCCGCACGCTGCAGGCGTATCATCATCAACGCCATCTACGCTGGACCACGCGAGCGCGGAATTGCGGAGCATTGGGATCAGGTGGCCAGGTACGGCAAAGGGCGATTCGCCGCCATCGACATGCAGTATGGGACGGAGCAGATTGCCACTCCCCAAGACAAGATACTGATCAAGCTGAATGCCGAGCTGAATGCAACGTACGTGCCCTACGGCAGGGGCGGTGCACGTGGGGCAGCCAATCAACACCGGCAGGACAGCAACGCCTCGGCATTGGGGCCTCATTCCGCCGCAAGTCGCGTCGCGGCAAAGGGCTCGCCCGTGTATGACAATGCGCAGTGGGATCTGATTGATGCTTCCAAGAAAGAGGACTTCGATATCCAAAAGGTCCCGCTGGAGCAACTGCCGGACGTGATGCGGACGATGACGGCCAAGGAGCGGAAACGGTACGTCGAACGCGCGCGGAAGACTCGCCGGGCTATACGGAAGCGGATACGGGAGGTCAGCAAACAACGCGAGCAGTACCTCGGGGAGGCACGCAGTAAGCGCAACGACGGCAAGGTGGGTCTAGATGACGCGATCCGGGCGACGATCCGCGAACAGCTTACGTCCCATGGGCACGACTAGGGAGGTTTGCGACCTCTCCCCTGCCCCCCCCGTTCATCCCCCGCTCGGCAGGGCAGGGGGAGAGACGGGGGGGCACGCTACACCTCAAGGGTACACGCTACAAAGCCAGGCTATTGATGATCGTCATAGCCGACGGTCGGCGCGTCCTTGATGCGAACGGCTCGCATGCGGAGGTCTCTGCGGGGTCGCCCGGCATCGTCGATGGGCGTAGCCATGAGCTTCTCAAGCGTCTCAAACGACTCCTCGCCGACAAGGTGAGCGAACACCGTGTAGCGCCCGTCCCATTCTTTTTGGCGAGTATTGCAAATGAAGAACTGGCAGCTGCCGGAATCCGGGTCGTCGTCGAGCAACGCCATAGACACGCTGCCCTTGTCGTGCGGATGGCTGTTGAACTCG
Source organism: Phycisphaerae bacterium (assembly GCA_046757145.1). Classification (GTDB taxonomy): domain Bacteria; phylum Planctomycetota; class Phycisphaerae; order UBA1845; family UBA1845. Next base: position 4,310 of record JBHHXS010000044.1, read on the forward strand.
GGCGCCAGCCTTACGCCGTCGGGACGTATTCCCGTGCCGTCTCCACGCGGGCACCCGCCTTGCAGGAAGTACCCCGGCTCCAGCCGGTGGAACAGCTTATCGGTGTAGAACCCTGATCTGGCCAGCTCGATGAAGTTGGCCACGTGTGCCGGGGCGGCGTCGTAGAAAAACCTGAGCGTCATCGTCCCCTCGTCGGTCAAGATCTCGGCCTGCTTGTAGGGAGCGACTGTGGCCACGACGGTCTCAGCCACCACACTACCTCTGTATGGGGCCCAGCTGATGCGGTAACGCCCCGTGCTTCGAAGTGCGGGGAAATACTGGAGCAGGTCCAACGTGGTGCCCACTGCACCCCGCGCCGCGATCATGAGAATCGGCGCACTGGCGGGCCTGCGATACCCAATCGGTTTGTCCCAGCGCTGCCCGGTCTGTGTGATCACCGTCACACCCGAAACTACATCACCGCTGAACACATGGCTCAGGGGTAGCCCGGTCTCGGGAGAAGGTATCTGCGGATCGGTACCAGGTACGGTCAATGTGATCGGGTCATCGGTGGTATTCTCGATGAGAAACTGGGCAAATACTGGCGTCCCCACGGGGGTCTGTTGCGAAATCAGGCGCACGTGGGCCTGTATGCCCGGGATGGGCGTCGCCCGCTGGGGGTCAGCCGACACAACGGCGGTGCCGGCGAGGCTCACTATCACCATCAGTCTAGTTCGGGCCATCGTTTCTCCTACGTTGATCCACGCGGATGGGTCGCGCTGGCCTCCATCGACACGCAGACGGTCGTGCTGAGGGCTCAGTAAACGTCCACCCGGCGCGCAAGTCAAGTAAGGCGCGTGCCCCCGTGCACGTTAATGGTTTCTACCCACAAGCGTAGGAGCCAGTTGCGGAGCGTCGGCGTCGGTCGGCGCTCTGCTGCCGCTTGACAACCCACTCGGCGGCGGCCAACTTGCCCACGGAGGCAGATTATGCGCGTCTTATCGGGTATACAGTCTAACGGTCAGTTGCACTTGGGGAATTACCTGGGGGCGATGAAGCAGCACATAGAACTGCAGGAGCAGCACGAAGGCTTCTTCTTTCTAGCCAACTATCACTCGCTTACAACGCTGCAGGACGCAAAGCGGCACCTGGCGCTGGTCAACGAGGCGGCGATGAGCTACCTGGCGTTCGGCCTCGACCCGGACAAGGCAAGTCTATTCCGACAGAGCGACGTTCCACAGGTAACCGAGCTGGCATGGATACTCTCGACCGTCACGGGTAAGGGGCTTCTTGAGCGGGCGACCTCCTACAAGGACAAGATCGCTAAAGGTCTTTCCCCGTCGATGGGGTTGTTCACGTACCCCATTCTCATGGCTGCTGATATACTCATCTACCGCAGCGACCTGGTTCCCGTGGGGCAGGACCAAGTTCAGCACATAGAGATGGCGCAAGACATGGCCCAGTACTTCAACCGAGCGTTCGGGCGCGACGTCCTGAGACGCCCGGAGGCCAAGCTGAACGAGGCACTTGTCGTGCCGGGCATCGACGGCCAAAAGATGTCGAAGAGTTACGGCAACACGATTGACCTGTTCGACCCGCCCTCCAGAATCCGTAAACGAATCATGAGCATCAAGACGGACAGCACACCGGTGGAGGCTCCGAAGAATCCGGCGACTTGCTGCGTTTTCGCGCTCTACAAGCTGATGGCAAGCGCACAGGAGACGGAGGCACTGGAAGCACAATACCGTGCGGGTGGCACGGGGTACGGGGAGGCAAAGCGGCAGCTTGCCGACGTAGTGGAGCGGACGCTCGGCCCGGCGCGAGAGAGGTACAACAGGCTCTGCGCTGATCCCGACTACGGTGAGGACGTACTTTGCGCCGGCGCCCGCCGGGCACGCGCCGTTGCGAGCGAAGTGATGGCGGAAGTGCGCGACGCCTGCGGGTTGGCTACGGCGAAGGACTATCGCAGTTGACTGGCTACAAAGTTGCGCTCGAAGTCTACAACGGCCCGCTGGACCTGCTTTTGTTTCTGATCCGCCGGGAAGAGATCGACATCTACGACATTCCGATTGCGCGCATCACCGGCCAGTACTTGCAGTACGTTGACATGATGCGCCGGCTCGATCCGGAACGAACAAGCGAATTCCTGGTGCTGGCCGCCACGCTCATGGAGATCAAATCGCGCGTACTTCTCCCCGGCCCATCGGTGGAGGAAGGCGAGGAGGATATCGTCGACCCCCGCCTGGAACTGGTCCGCCAACTTCTGGAGTACAAGAAGTACAAGGACGCCGCTAACGCACTGCACGAAGCGGCTATGCTCCGGGCTCAGAAGTACACCCGCAGCCCGACCCTCCCGTCGCACCCGGACGATGGAATAGAGTTGGGGAACCTCGAAATATGGGATTTGCTCGAGGCGTTCAACCGCCTGCTCGAGGAGACGGGCCGACGTGGGGCGGTCCACGAGATCGATGTTGATGACACGCCCGTGGCACTCCACGCCGCGGATATCGTCGATTCCATCGAGCGGGCGGGCGGACAGCAGGCGTTCAGAGAGGTTTTCTCGGGACGCACCAGGGCGGAGATGATCGGGCTTTTCCTTGCCCTCCTCGAGATGATTCGGCAAAGAAGAGTCAGCGTCAGTCAGGATAGGCCGTTCGGACCTATCTTGATTCGCCTCCTCGATCCGACGCCGCTTGACGACTTCGCCGATGATGCAGTCATCGAAACAGGCTGCACCGAGGAGGATGCGGCACAGTCGCAGACGGAAGCAGTCGATCGAGAAACCGCTGAGCCCGCGCAAGACGCAGACAATGCGCGGGAATACGTGCCCAACGAAGCGGACCCACCTGAGGCACCAGGCACATGCGAGGAAGACGCTCGCGCCAACGCGCAGGATGCGGACGCAGCGCCGCCGAGTCGTTCGCCGACCGTACGGAGCACCCTCGACGCCGAGGCTGACGGCTGGAGGTTGGACTGCACGGACGGGGTCCACGCACCATCACTCAATGACAGGGATGCTGTGGAGGAGCCTGATGCGCCCAAGTGAGCGGCTCGCGGCGATGAACTTGGAGCTCCCGGACGTGGCAGCCCCCGTGGGCAGTTACATTCCGGCTGTCCGCAGCGGGAACCAGGTGTTCACCAGCGGTCAACTACCCATTCGAGACGGACAGCTAGCGTGCACCGGCAAGGTGCCGTCTGACACTTCGTTGGAGTCGGCTGCGGGGGGGGCGTCGACAGCGATGCTAAACGCCCTTGCAGCCGCTGCCTGGGCTGCCGGTGGGATCGACTGTATAACCCGGGTAGTAAAGGTCAGCGTGTTTGTGAACAGTGCTCCGGGGTTCACCGAGCAGGCAAAAGTCGCCAACGAGGCTAGCGATCTGCTCGTCAAGATCTTCGGGGATGCCGGTCGACATGTGCGGGCCGCTGTAGGTGTAAGTGAGTTGCCCCTGAATGCGGCGGTTGAGGTGGACCTGCTCGCTGACGTCACAAGCGAGGCGTCCCAACGGTGATGCGAACATATTGCGTAGACGTGCGGTACTATCGTGCGGTTGGAGGATGAGCTGTGAGTTACTTTATTATGGCAAACAGGAGGCATCCCCTGTCGGCGGGTGCGGGTCTGGCTGCGTGTTCGCTTCTGGCCTGCTCCACCGCTCTTTTGGCAGACGAGAAGCCGGGGGCGACGCCGGCGAGGCCTGACGCGCAGAATCTGTACGCACAGCATCAGAGTGAGTACCAGGCGCCGGAGAGTCCCACTCTCGTTGACGTGGGCGAGGCACGCTACCTGTCAATCTCCGGAAAGGGCGAGCCCGACGGCGAAGCCTTTCGCCGAAAGGTCGGCGTGCTGTACCGAGTGGCGTATGCTGTTAAGATGCGTAATAAGTTCGCCGGGCGCGATTACTCCATGATGCCTTTGGAAGGCGTATGGTGGGGCTCAAAGCAGGATCAGAGTTTCTTGGACGAACCACGCGAGGAGTGGAACTGGAAGCTGCTTATCCGCGTGCCCGAGTCGATAACCGAGGACTCAGTTCGAGCCGCCACCGGCGCCATTGCTGATCAGGGTGGGGAAACCGCGGTGAAAGAGGTTGGGATCGAAACGCTCAACGAGGGGCGATGCGTGCAGGTTCTGCACGTTGGGCCTTACGATCAGGAGGCAGGCACGATGGCGGCGATGAAGGAGTTCGCCACATCCGAGGGGCTGACATTCAACGGACCGCATCACGAAATCTACCTTTCCAATCCCAACACCACTGAGCCGGCAAAACTACGCACGATCCTGCGCCAGCCGGTCAAGGCCAAGTAGCAACGTGGACTATTCACACCTACCGTCGTTGTGCATCTCATCCGCGCCCAAGGGTTCTACGCGCTACTGAACCGGGCAACCCGGGTGCTGGCGGATCGGCGGCGCTACGCCGGGCAGGATCGGCGGGGGAGGCGTGCAGCACCAAGCAGGCCGTGTTCGTCCTTGTCTTCCGGTGCTTCCACGCAGCGCCCGTGCGTCTACCGAGGGAATGCTTCGACAATGCCGCCATCGATGGGCAGGGTCGCCCCGGTGGTCGGCGTGGCGTTGCTGGCGAAAAAGACGACGGCGTTGCCTACATGCCGGCCCCGGATGCGGGAACGCAGGAGGTTGCGCTGCCTATAGTAATCCGGGATATCCTCCGTCCGGAGATTCCTACTCCTCGCCCGGCTAGGGCCTACCTCCGCCCACAACCCCGAGGGGTTACGGTCGTCCCCGAAAACGGCGTCCGGGTTGACCATATTGACGCGGATTCCCATTGGTGCCATCTCGATGGCGGCGACCTTGCCGAGCTGGTGCCCTGCCGCCTTGGACGCGCTGTACGCTCCGAAGTCCTTTCCCGGTCCGAACACGTTCTTGCTGGAATTGACGATGATATGACCGCCAAGCCCCTGCTGCTTGAGGATCCTGACTCCCTCGCGCATGAACAGGAAGTACCCCGTGGCGTTGACATCCATCACGCGTCGAAAATCGTTCGAGCTCAGTGTTTCGATGGACGCCACGTGCGCGACACCCGCGTTGAGAACGACGACGTCGATCCCGCCATAGGCGCGCACCGCATGGTCGAAGCCGCTGCGCACGCTCGCCTCGTCGGTGACGTCCATCGTCACACCCAGCGCGCTGCCATAGCCGTACATCTCGTTGATGTAGTCAGCGACGCGCGACAACCGCGACTCATTCACATCCGCCAGGACGACATGCGCCCCTGCCTCGGCGCAGACCTCAGCGATAGCGGCGCCGATGGCTCCGGCGCCTCCACTAATGATCACCACTTGACCTGCGAGGGGACGCTGGTCCGGTGGACCCGTCTTTGCAAGCTGGATTGAGCGGTGCTCCATGTCGTACAACTGGCCCGGCAGGAGCGACTCGTAATCCCCGATGCCCCAGGCTTGGATCTTAGTCGCCAGGGTGTGCTCCGTAATGTCCGCTGTGATGCATGCGTGACGCTTGGACCTCCCCCAGCAGAAGACACCGGCACCGGGAATGAGTACCACGCGCGGAGAAGGATCGATACCGCGATCCACTGGGGCTTCCTCCGTCGGGTCCTCGTGTCGTGCGGCACGCTCCGGGTACATTCCATGCGCCTGTAGGTACCTTTTGTAGTCGCGGCGGTAGGCCTCTACGTTGTCCAAGAGGAACCGCCGTAGTGCGTCAGGATTCCCCCACGGCGGCATGTCGAGGAGGAGTGGCAGCGGTTTGGTGTGGATCAGATGATCGCCGGTGAGCGGCCCCGTCCTCGCCAACGCCGGCGCCTCGGCACTATTCACGAACGCCAGCAGATTGTCGGTGGCCCGCCACTCCAGTACCGATCGGACATAGGGATGATCCTCGTCGCCCGTAGGCCAGGCAAGTAAGCCGCGCAGCATCGGCGCGACGCGCACGGCAAGCTCGGAGGGCTCCGCGGCGGCTGTGTACGATATCGTAAGCGTCGGACGTACGGTGCGGCGTGCAACGAACTGCTCGCACGCATCTACCAGTGCGATGTGCCGCTCATAGACCTCGCGAGCGGAATCGCCGAAGGTGACCAGCCCGTGGTGCAGCAGGACAGCGGCATCAGCTCTTTGATCGGCACGGTGCGCTTTGAGCACCGCCTTTGCCAGATCGAAACCGGGCCTTACGTACGGGATCACCAGCACGTTCTCGGGCATGGCCTCGCGCGCGAGTTCTGCGCCGTCCGGCTGGTTCGTCACCGCCAGCACCGCGTCGGGATGCGAATGGTCTACGTATCTGTGTGGCAGGAAGACGTGCAAAAGGGCCTCGATGGACGGGGTAGGAGCGGAAGCGTCCAGGAGATGGGTGCGAATCTCGTTGACCATCTCATCGTCTTCAAGGGCATCAAGGTCCGCGAGGCGCCGCAGGTATGCCAGGTCGAGGCCGGGCATACCCACAGGCCGCAAATCAGCCAGGTCCCAGCCCGATGCTTTGACGTAAATCACCTCCAGATCATCGCCCAGTAATGTGCGACGCGAAGCTTTGAGCGATACGTTTCCCCCGCCTTGCAGAACCAGATCGGGTCGGGCGCCGAGCAAGCGGGCGCTGTACAATCTGAGGGCGAGCTCGTCGCCGTACTCCGAACCCCACCGCCTGATTGCCTCCTCCTCACCACTTTGGTCCCACTGGCTCTTCATAACCGTTCCGTAATGGTCTTCCCCGACGGCTTGAGCAGTGCGCGTTCAGGGGCTATGACGACGGTGCAGGCGAATGGAATAAACGTCGACACGTGCCTCTGGCCACATCCATGCTTGCTGAATCACCGCGCGCCATCGAGCGCCCCCGAGCCAAATGCCGAGCGCGAGCACTTAATCCATGCACCGGTGGCATGCGCTCCCGGCTCGGAGACTCGGCACGTAGTCGCGCACGGTCGTTTGGAGGCAGTTGCCTTGTTCATGTAGCACAACACCTGCAGAGCCAACGCGCCTACTCAAAGTGCGGATTCGCGGGCTGATCCTTGAGTTTCGCATAGAGTAGGGCAGCCCGTGGCTCGGCGCACGATGTCGAGAACCGCTCTACCTGATCGCCTCGTGAAACTCCTCCCACGCCTGCGTGTCCGACACGCCATCATGCACGATGCCGCGTACCGATCGGATCATCTCGACAGGCCGTTTCGACTGAAAGATGTTCCGCCCCATATCGACGCCGCTGGCGCCTGCTGAGATTGCCTGCTGCGCGAGCGTCAGTGCAGCTCGTTCCGCAATCTTCTTCCCACCTGCAATGACGATGGGCACCGGACAGCCGCCGACCACCTTCTCGAAATCCTCACAGTAGTAGGTCTTGACTATCTGAGCGCCGAGCTCAGCAGCGATGCGGCACGCGAGGCCCAGATATCGCGCGTCCCGCACCATATCGCGTCCCACAGCGGTAACCGCCAACACCGGAATCCCGTACTTTTGCCCCTTGTCGCAAAGCCTCGCAAGATTGGTCAATGATTCTCTCTCGCGTGCGGAGCCTACGAAGATGGAGAGCGCCAGACACGACACGTTGAGCCGGATCGCGTCCTCGATGGACACGGTGATGTCCTCATTCGAGAGATCGTCCTTCAGCACGCTGGTTCCGCCGGAGACGCGCAGCACTATGGGTATCTGCATGGAGGGATCAACGCAAGTGCGCAGGATTCCCCTCGTGAGCATGAGCGCATCGGCGTATGGCGTGAGCGGGGCGATTGCCCGGCCGGGCTGCTCTAGTCCCGTCGTCGGCCCCTGAAAGTACCCGTGATCGACGGCAAGCATAACGCACCGGTTAGTCTCCGGAGAGATAATGCGTGCCAGGCGGTTCCGCATTCCCCAGTCCATGTACCTCGAGCCTCCACAGTCGTTGGCCTCTCAGAAAGAGTCCACCCACCCCGGCCACCTCGCCCGACGAACGCGTGGAATGCACGTCGCTCGCACCGGGAGTGTACCGCCCTTTGGCCAGCAAGGCGAATCCACCCGGAGCCCTTTCAGAACCCCCGGCACAACCATGAGGCCCTCAACAGTCGGAAATTGTCGATCCGCGACGATGCATCACGTGGTCGTTTGACCGCCCGTGCTGGTAGCAGATAAGATACGGCCCGAAGGTCGACGGCGGCGGTTCGTGGCGCGGCACAAACCCCGCTGGTTGGCGCGGACTCTGACCTTTGCACGTTGCGATGACTGATGAAGCTCGGCGCTTGGCCGCGACAGGAACCCGTCGGACCATGGGACGACTGCGAACGGCGGTAGTTGTTGTATCTTCGGTGGGGATCTGCGCCGGCCTCGTGCATGCGACGGACTCCGTCTCATCAGCGACGGCTCCGTCGACGTCGGCGACGATCGGGCAATCTTCGTCTGGAGGCAGCGGAGGGGAAGACCGTTCTTCCTCAAAGGAAGAAGAAGGGGTCTCGATTCCGCCGGATCGCCTCGACTGGCATCTACCCGATCCGCAGGGCCACCGTGTCTCCGTTGAGGCGCAGCTCCACGATGCTGAACGCGCCGGCGACAGAGCATCAATCGAGAGCATCACCCGCGTTCTCAAGCGGGTCGGCGCCATCCACCGCCCCCGACAGATGAGTCTTTCGCTGCAGGACGCGCTGCATCGAGCCCTGAAGAACAGTTTCGCGATAGCGGTGGCAAGCTACAATCCCGCGGTGGAGACGACGCGAGTTGTGGAGGCGGAGGCGGCCTTTGACGCGTTGTTCTTCGCGAATGTCATCAAGAACATCCAGGACCAGCCCCCGGAATCGCAGTTGGTCACCGCCCACCGCGATTCGTTCAGTCTGGAGAGCGGGGTGCGCAAGCTCCTTCCGGTGGGTACGCAGGTCAGCGCGAGCTTCGCCCTGACGCGGTCCAAGACCTCAAGCCGATTCGCAACGCAGTTTGGACAGGTCAACCCGCAGTACACCAGCAACATAATCCTCGAGATGCGCCAACCGTTGCTGCGCGGTTTCGGGATCGACCAGAACCGGTCGCTTATCGTCATAGCTGACAACGACCGCCAAGTGAGCGAACTGGCGTTCAGACGACAAGTGCGGGACACGCTACGCAAGGTGGAGGTGAGCTATTGGAATCTCGTTCAGGCCAGGCGGGATGTGGTCGTCGCCGCACGTCTGCTTGCCGGGTTTGAGACGATTTACGCCTACTTGGAAGCCAGAAAGGACTTCGACGTCATTCCGGTTCAGCTTGCGGCGACAAAGGCGGATCTTGAGCGCAGCCACGCCGACTTCGTCCGAAGTTGCGCCAACGTGTTCGACGCGGAGGATACACTCATTGCGGCCATCAACGCTGCGGACATTGACCTGGCGGACGACACGGAGATCGTACCCACCGACTTCCCGATTCTCGATCGAATCGTGGTGGATCGTCTGGCCGAAGCGCAGACGGCCCTGGACAACAGGCCGGAGATCAAGGAGAGCGAGTTGGCCGTCGCCAACGCCCGGGTAGCAGCAGTGCGGGCGAAGAACGCGGAGCTGCCCAAGTTCGACCTGACCTTCCGCTATACCATCGACGGTCTGGCCGGGACTGCTGACAAGGCGTTCGACGAGGTCTCACGCCACAAATACACCGAGTACTTCGTTGGCGTGGAGCTGGAGATCCCCATTGGTAATCGCGGCCCGCGTGCCGTTCATCATCGGGCGAGACTCCAGCACCTTCAGGCAATCGCCGCCTTGAAGGCGAAGTTTGAGGAGGTCATTCTGGATGTGAACCTGGCAGTTCGCAAATTGGGCTCAACCTTCGACGAGATCGGCCCCTTGTACGAGTCGGTGGAAGCCTCCGAGCGGGAAGTGAGCTCGATCGTCGCCCGGGCGGAACGTATGGACATCAACACGCTCCGCAACGAGCTGAATGCAAGGCAGAACCTTGCAGCAGTGCGCCGCTCACTGCTGGGGACCGTTGTCGATTACAATGTCGCCATCATCGAACTGGAACGGGCCACAGGCACCTTGCTGCAGCATTACAATATCGCCATCGCTCCCGCGGCGGATTAGCCCGACTCGTCCATAGCGACGCAACTCCATATAATCATGCATGATCCTCAACGACCGGCGCTGACTCTGACGAGAGATCCATGATCGGCAGTGAACACGAAGACGCGCTACGGCGTGGTTACGCCGACCACACCCGCAACTGGTGCGAGAACCTCTACGTATATCCGGTCATCTCGAGGCGCAGTCACGGTCTGAGCATCGGAGTGAACCTCAACCCCGACACGGCGTGCAACTTCGACTGCGTCTATTGCCAGGTGGATCGATCAATCACTCCCCGAGTGCGGGAGGTCGACGTCGGGAAACTCAGTGCTGAACTGAAACGCATGATCGTCGAAGTAAGGAACGGCACATTGTTCCGAGACTCGGCGTTCGCTGCCGTGCCAGCGCAGTTCCGCGTCATCAGGGATATAGCCTTCTCAGGGGACGGCGAACCGACTACGTGCAAGTTCTTCCTTGAGTGCGTCGAGTCGGTGGCCTCGTTGAAACGCGCCGCCGGCCTCACGAACGCCAAGATCATCCTGATAACCGATGCTTGCTACCTTACGCGTCCGGAGGTAGTCGCGGCGCTGCGGATCATAGATTCGGCTAACGGCGAGGTCTGGGCGAAACTCGACGCGGGGACCGAAGCCTACTTCCGGAAGATCAATCGCCCCAACTTCCCACTGCAGCACGTGATCGACAACATTATCGCGTCGTCAGCCATTACGCGGCTCGTGATTCAATCACTCTTCCTGCGATGTGACGGTCAGCTACCCGACGAGCAGGAAGTGCGTGCGTTTGCCGGGCGACTCACCGACATCATCGACGCCGGCGGCACGATCGACCGCGTGCAGGTGTACACCATGGCCCGCCCACCAGGCGCCAGAGCTATCAATGAACTACCGGCGGACACCACGGGACGGCAACGCCACCGATTGCTCCCTCTGTCCGACGAGGAGGTCGACCGGATCGCTGACGTGGTAAGGCAGACAACCGGACTACACGTTGAGGCGTTTTACGGCATTGCCCAACCTTGAGCGGCGCGTCAGGATTCCTTTACTGCGGCAATGAGCTCGGTGAAGGCCTTCTTGCCGTCGCTGAAGAACATCAGGGTGTTGTCGAATGCGAATAATGGGTTGGGGATACCCGCGAAGCCGGGACTGAGGCTTCGTTTGATGACGACAACGGTGCGGCATTTGTCCACGTTGATAATAGGCATACCGGCAATGGGTGACGACGGATCGGTTCTGGCCACGGGATTGACCACGTCGTTGGCACCGATCACCAAAGCGACGTCGACATTGTCGAGCGTCGAGTTTATCTCGTCCATCTCCTTGAGTTTGTCGTAGGGGATGTCCGCCTCAGCCAGCAGGACGTTCATGTGCCCGGGCATTCTCCCGGCTACCGGGTGGATTCCGAACTCCACCGACACGCCGCGGGATTCCATCAGATTCGCGAAATCGCGGACGGCATGCTGCGCCTGTGAGACGGCCATACCGTACCCCGGGACGATCACGATTCTCTGCACGCCGTCAAGCAACATCGCCAGTTCGTCGGCTGAGGTCGACTTCACTTTGCCTGCGTAGATGTCGTCCGCGGATGATGCTCCTGCGGCAGGCCCGAGCGTGGCGAACATGACATTGGCCAATGAACGGTTCATGGCCTTGCACATGATGCTCGTAAGGATCAAGCCCGACGCCCCGACCAGTGAGCCGGCGATGATCAGCACATTGTTGTTGATGACGAACCCGGTGGCGCAGGCGGCCAAGCCGGAATAAGAGTTAAGTAGAGCTATCACCACAGGCATGTCCGCGCCGCCTATGGGAATCGTGATCAGCACTCCGAGCACGCCCGCTGCAAGAACAAGCAGCATATACCACCAGCAGGTTCCGGGGCTGGTTACGACCATTACAGCGATTATCACGCACAGCAGGCACACCGCGGCATTGACCACGTTCCGAGCGGGGATCTGGATGGAGTCGCTAAGCCAGTACTTCTTCCCGCTGAACGTGAAGGTCAGTTCCTGCAGCTTGCCCGCTGCAACTAAGCTCCCGAAGAGTGTGACCGATCCGATCAAGCCGGAAAGTGCGATGGCGATCATGAACTGAAGCGACATGACCGAGTGCCCCACGGTTTGGAGCGCACCATCGGCCTGCGCACCGGACGTTGCCGATCCTGTGATCGCCATCACCAGCTCGCCGCCGGCCACCAGAAACGACGCCGCCCCGCCGAACCCGTTGAACAGTCCGACCATCTGCGGCATCGCGGTCATGCGGACTTTGAGTGCCATGACCGCTCCGACAGCCGACCCGATGACGAGGCCGCTGATGATCCATCCCCACGAGATGATGTGCTCAGCCCAAAGGGTGGCGACAATGGCGAGGAGCATGGCGGCCGAGCCCGTCAGGTTGCCCCTAACCGCGGTACGAGGATGCGCCAAGCCCTTGAGACCGAGAATAAACAGCACCGACGCCGTAAGATAGGCGAGGTTCTG
>JBHHXS010000045.1:0-16551 GCA_046757145.1 Phycisphaerae bacterium
CCGGGCTCCGTTATGCGTTGAAAGGATTGGAAGGGCACGCCGGCCCTATCTGCCAGGCCGCGCATCGACCGGTAATCGGAAACGCGCCCGGCGCAAGCTTCGTCGAGCCCCAGCACGCCGCGAACGTCAACTCCGCCGCGAATCAGGGCGTCCAAGGCGCAGTAGCTCGAACTTACACTCCCTATCAACACTATGTTCATATCGTGCCCAAGGGCGAGCGGGCCGCCGCCCCGCCGACCCGTGCAGCGTGCGGACTCTACTTGTCACGCATTGCCGGCGGCTTGAGAATCGGGAGTTTGTCGTACTCCTCTCGCAGCTTGGTCAGTTCGAGTTCCTCAACGAGTATTGCAGGGGCAACGATGCTGGTCACGATCGGGGCGGCGGAGTTGTAGACCCGCCTTTGCTCCCCCGAAGCCAGGATTCTCTTGAGGAGTCGTGTTCGCACAGGTAGGAAGTCAAGCCCGCGTATCAACTCCTCTCTGCCGTCCTCAACGTACACCTTGTATGCATAAACCGGACTGCCCAGGCCGGCGTAGCCGTTGGAGCGCATGGATTCGACCCGCAGGCCGTATTTCAATCCCTCCTCCCGTGCAGCGTCGACGAGCCTTTGCTTGAGCTCGCGCTCGGGGACAGCGTTGTCGTCGTTGATGTAAAGGCAACCTATCGACGCTCGTGCCCTGCCAATATCCACACTGCGTCCGTGGCCCGTGCTGTGCCCGGCCGTTCGAGACGGTGTTCGGCCCGCGAGGAGGTTCCTGAGGACTCCGTTTTTCACGATATCAACGCGCGTTGCGGGGACAGCTTCGTCGTCATAGGTGTAGTGCCCGGCGAGCAACGAACCGCTGAATAGTGCCTGGCGCGGATCGTCGTAAACCTGAAACGATCTGGGCAAGATGCGCAGCCCTATCCTCTTTTCCAAGTTAACGGTGGACGACGTCCCGCCGCCGAGAGGCACGGGCCTGGCACATACACCCCGCGCAAGGAGGGCCTCGAATACCTTTGCTGCGGCTATGGGATCAAACAGAACCGGGCCGGTATACTGCTCGACTATCGGTGCCTCGCTGAGTTCGATGAGCTTGGCACACATCCCGTCGATGTCGGATATCATCTCCTCGATGGAAGGAAGCTCCTGCAAGCGTTCCTGCAAGTACTCGAGGTGGTCGTGAAGCGGCATTCCCTCCGGTGCCTGCATCTCCGCGCCGATTCGGATGTGGATGCCGGTGTCACCGGTGCGCAGGCGTGTGCCCTCAGAGTTCACCGTGTATTCATCCACCTTTCCCGCAAACAGTCGTACGCTCGAGTTCTGAATGCGCGGATACTTGCAGAACTCAGCCGACAGACGTTTGATATGGTCAACCCATTCTTCCGCGTCAAAGTCGATCTCCGCTCGCGGTTCGAAGGCTACCACCGGATCACTGCGGCTAAAGTCGTCCGGGCGATCTTCGATCTTTTTGTCCTTAAGGTAGGTTTGCTTACGCGTAAGCGCTTCGACGGCCAGTTTGTAACTGCCATCGGTGGCCCACCACATCGCGTGTCTTAGCGCAACGTAATCGTCGTCCAGAGGCAGCGAAGCGCCAAGACCGCGTGCGCCGTCGGTCGTGTTGTCGAGGACGTAGGAGCCTACCCGAACCTGACTGCGAAAGCGGCGCGTGTGCCGTTTATTAAGCCGCAGCAGGCCGCCGTATGCAGAGCTCATGCCCACGGTGACTCTGTCTTGAGCGCGGAATTGGATGAAGTAGGGGCCGGGCAGGTCGGGAAGGCGAAGCTCGGCCATCGAACGCTGAAGCTCGTCGACCATTGCCTCCAGCAGCACATCACCCGTCGACGCGGGCTCGGCCTTGCTCTCGAAGACAGGTTCGGTTGGTAACGCAGGTGCTTGCGGCTTTGTATGTTGCCGACCGTCGGTATGGCCCGCCAGGCATGTCGCCCATGGAGCGGACAGGCACATGAGTAGAATCACCGGTTGTGTAACAACGTAATGCATCAACGGTTCTCTCTGAGCGGAGGCTCCAGGATTGGCGGACGGGCCTGGTCACGAGTCCGCTTCTCTATTTCGATCATGGACACGAGTATGCTCGGGGATACTGCCGACACCGGAATCCAACCCGATTCCGCCCCACATGATCCGTTGAAGACGTCGGGGTCATCACCGGTACATACGATCTTCTCAAAACAGGTAAGAGGCGTTCCGACGATATCGGCACCACGGATGAGCTCAGCGGGCCTGCCATCCGTGTACACGCGGTACACGACGATGGGGACCACCTTGAACGACTGCGGTCCACGGCGTGAAGTAGTAGTGAATCCACCGGAGATATCCTCGAATAAAAGCCCGTACGGCTTTTCCTGCCTTTTGCATTCCTCGCGCAGGAGCTGTCGGAGCGTGTCGAACCCGACTCGCTTCGACGACTCCACGATGAGGTTCGCCTGGCGCGAGGTAACGGCTCTCCCGGGTTGCCGTCGGCCGTGGCCGTTCGATTGTGGAAACCCTGCTACGGGCCTGCGGGATAGGAGAAAACTGCGTAGAATACCGTCCTCGACCAGGGTCACCCGACTGGCACGAACCCCTTCATCATCAAAACGATAGTGCCCCCTCAGGTCTATGCCGTTCTGTTGCGCCGCCGTAGGGTCATCATACACGCTGATGAAATCGGGCAGAACGGACTGACCCACCTTCGTCTTGAACGTTTGCCCTTCGGTGACGTCTTTCTGTCGGTGCCCTTCGATACGGTGGCCGAAAATCTCATGGAAGAACACACCGGCGGCGCGGTTGCGCAGGATGGCAGGACCGGTATACGGCTCAGCGATCTCTGCTCTGCGCAGGGACAACACCTGATCGATTACGCGCCTGAACGCCGCCTCCATCTCCGCTGCGCTCGGAAGCCTCTCGCGTGACGCCGCGTTGAACGCAAATGACTGCGTCAGGTCCATTCCGTCCTCAGCCTTGGTACCGGCTTGAACCGTGATGCGGAAGCGCGTCTGCGAGGTTTGCAGGCGAGCGTTCTCGCTGGTCACCATGTATCTGGTACCGGCAAACGCCCCCACTGTAACGGAGGAAGAATAAATGAGAGGGTAATCGCGGGCGATTGCGGAGACTTTTCGAACGCGGTTCGCCCACGCGTCTGTGTCAAGGCTCAACTTTGCCGGCGCTTCATAGTATATGTGGGCTTGCTCGTGGCTGAAATCATCCGACTTATCTTCTTCCCCGACCTTGATCTTGAGATCGGTCTTAATCCGCGACAGGCGCCGCACCGCACGCTTGAAAGCTCGATCAGTCTGGTACCACAGCGCGTGCCGCATGGAGTACGGATCCGCCTCCAGGGACACCGGAATGTTTCCACTGCCCGGGGCGTACGATTGGCCGGTCCCGCGCAGTTGATGCGTGTTGTCCAAGCTGTAGTCTCCGACGCGCACATCGACATTCAGGTCCCGATTCGCGGTGAGCGTACGTTGGGTTAGCGCGCCGAGCGTTGCTGACACGACGCCCCGCTGCTCGTCGTACACCGTGTAGCTGATGTAGTACGGTCTTGTCCCGTCCTCGACGACGAGATTCTCCATGTAATACGTCAATTCGTCGGCGAGGTAATCGATAAGAGCATGGGCCGAAGTGTCGGAATCCGCGGCAGTGTCGACCGTAGTCGGCACCGCAGGCACCGATGTGCGATCTGCGGTTTCTCCAGAGGTGTAAGGCCTGTGCGGCAGCGGATTCGCGGAATGAGCTGATAAAACAACCGGCAGCAGAATCGAATACACAGCTATGCCTTTCGTAAGTGCTCACTCCGCAACCACTCGACGAAGCGCGCGAGGCCTTCTCGCAAATCGGTGGTGGGCTGGTAATCCAGCTCTCGACGAGCCAGGGAGATGTCCGCGCAGGTGCGCTCGACGTCACCCGGTTGCCGGGGTCTATGGTCGATGACCGCCTTGCGCCCGAGGACATCCTCCAGCGTTGCCGCCAGGTCCACCAGCGTCACCGGATGCGATGTGCCCAGGTTGTACATGTGATAACCCGCACACCTTTCGATCGCGCGCGTCAGACCGTGTATGGTATCGTTGATGTATGTATAGTCGCGGCAGGTGGAGCCGTCCCCGTACACCGGTACGCTTTCGCCCTGCTCAATAAGCCGGGCGAACTTGTGAATCGCCAGATCCGGGCGCTGTCGAGGACCATAGACGGTGAAGAGGCGTAGGCATGTAACGTTGATGCCAAACAAATGGTGATAAGTGTGACAAAGCAGTTCCCCCGCCTTTTTTGTGGCGGCGTAGGGCGAGATCGGGTCATCGACAGGATCACTCTCGCGGAACGGCACATCGGGTCTGTTGCCGTAGACGCTCGAGCTGCTCGCGAAGATAAAGCGGCAGTTGGGTAGGCGCCGGCAGGCCTCCAGAACGGTCAGCGTACCTCGCACGTTGACATCCTGGTAGAGCAGCGGTTGCTCAATGGAAGGGCGCACTCCGGCTCGAGCGGCCAGGTGAACGACGGCGAGTACGCCTGAATCGACGACCTCGGCCACGGCCGCCTCGTCGCGGATGTCTCCCTCGACCAGCGTAAAACGATCGCAGGCGAAGGCGGAGGTCAGGTTGCGGCGCTTGGTATGCGGGTCGTAGAAGTCGTCGAAGTTGTCCAGGGCGACCACCTCATGCCCCGCGCCCAGCAGGGCATCGCATAGGTGCGATCCAATGAATCCCGCTCCGCCGGTCACCGCGATTCGCGACACTCAATACTCCCTGTCCCTGAAGCGACTACTACCACTGACGTCTCACCTTTTGCCGAGCCGAGCGTCATCGACAACCGGTTCCATCGCAAACACGCCGGCAGGAACGGGTTGGCGCATGCAGCGCCGCTAGCTGCGGTCGGTGCCGGTTGCCGGCCGAAATGTCCGGGTTGTGGGGTCACGCCGGTGGGACCGTCGGCCGTCCAACACAGATGTAGGTAAAGCCTCGCTTGGCCAAGGCCGCCGGGTCGTACAGATTACGACCGTCGAAGATCAGTCGGGTACGCAGCCTGTCCGCAATCACGTCGAAGTCGGGAGTGCGGAACTTAGGCCAGTCGGTGAATATAACGAGAGCGTCGGCCCCGTCTAACGCCTCGTATCCGTCTGGGCACATTTGGACAGCATCCCCTAGTTCGTACTTGGCATTCTCCCCGGCCTCTGGGTCGTGGGCCGAAACCTTGATACCTCTTTCCAAGAACATCCGGATGCTCGCGATTGCCGGCGACTCGCGGACGTCGTCGGTTCGCGCCTTGAATGCCAGGCCCCACACGGCAAGTCTGGTCCTGCTGCAGGCTTCGCCGAAATAGTCTATGACTCTCCTGGCGAACTTCTCGCGCTGACGTTGATTCGTCTCTCGCACAGCAGCGACTATGTTCATGGGATACCCCACGGATTCTCCCATGGAAACAAGGGCACTGACGTCCTTGGGAAAACATGATCCCCCGTAGCCGACGCCCGGAAAAAGGAAAGCGTTACCGATGCGCGAATCAGATCCCACGCCGTGACGCACCTGCTCAACGTCGGCGCCGAACCGCTCACACAGATTGGCAATCTCGTTCATGAATGAGACCTTCGTGGCGAGAAGTGCGTTGGCGGCGTATTTCGTCATCTCGGCACTGGCGGGGTCCATCACGAGAATGCGTTCATCCCGGCGCATGAAGGAGGCGTACAGCTCCCGCATGATTTCGACGACCGCAGGGTTCGTCGCACCGATTACAATGCGGTCGGGTCGGAGGAAGTCCTCAACGGCCGCTCCTTCCTTCATGAACTCGGGGTTGCTTACGTAGTCGAAGGGATGGTCGGTGTTTGAGGCTATCCGCTCGATAACGCCGCCGTGCGTCCCCACGGGGACGGTACTCTTCATGACGACGATCCGATACCCCTCCATCGCCCGTCCGATTGTGCTGGCGACCTCGAATACGGCCGACAGATCCGCCGTGCCGTCCGCTTTGGACGGCGTCCCCAGAGCGAGGAAGATCAGCAGGGACCGTTGAACAGCGTCGACCAGATCAGTCGTGAACTCGAGGCGCCCCGCCTTGGCGTTGCGTGCAACGAGCTCCTGCAGACCGGGCTCGTAGATCGGTATCTCTCCCGCAGTTAGCTTCCGAATCTTTTCCTCGTCTATGTCAACACAGATCGTGTTGTTGCCACTGTCGGCGAAACAGGCTCCCGCTACAAGCCCTACATAACCGCTTCCCACGACCGATATATTCATACATCAACTCCGGACTGGGCTGACCGGCTCCACCGCCGCCGACGCTCCCGCCGAGCGTCTGCAACGCCCGGTCGACCCGGCTGCGGCTGCCAACAGGCATTCGACAATCCGCTTCGCTGCGGCCCCATCCCACAGATCGGGCATCCTGTTGGGCCTCGGCGGGCTGGCTCGGACCTCACGATACGCTGCAAGAATCGCATCCGTACGGTTCCCGGTCAACCGGTTGGTACCCTGTGTAATCGTAACCGGGCGTTCCGTGTTGTCACGCAGGGTGAGGCAGGGCACACCTAAGATGGTTGTCTCTTCCTGTATACCGCCGGAATCTGTGAGTACGACGGTGGCGTGGGACATGAGCTTGACGAAGTCTGGGTACCCCAGCGGACCCAAAAGCCGCAGATTCGCGATACCCCGGGCTATGGAGGTGAGCCCGAGTGACGTAAGCTTGCCGTTTGAGCGCGGGTGGAGCGGGAACACGACGGGCATATCAGAGGCAATCGTCTCCAACGCCGCCAGTATGGATGAAAAAGCCACGCCGTCATCGACATTGCTGGGACGATGGAGCGTGGCTACTGCATAATCCTGCCTCGCTGCAAGACCGAAGGTCGAGAGGATCGTCGACTCATCGGCGCGGGCTCTGCAACGCAACAGGGTGTCGATCAGCGCATTCCCGACGAACCGTACTTTCTCATTCGCAATGCCCTCGCGGCGGAGGTTCTCGACGCCGCTTTGTTCAGTGACGAGAAGCAGGTCGCTGACGGCGTCGGTGACGACGCGGTTGATTTCCTCTGGCATGTCGCGATCGAAGCTTCGTAATCCAGCTTCAACGTGGGCGACTTTGACCCCGAGCTTGACCGCCGTCAGCGCACAGGCCAGCGTTGAGTTCACGTCTCCGACGACGACAACCCAATCGGGTCGGTGCTCCAGGCACACGGGCTCGAAACGTCGGAGGATCTCAGCCGTCTGCACCGCGTGCGAGTCGCTACCGACCTCGAGGTTGATCTCCGGCATGGGGATCGCCAGTTCGTCGAAGAACACGCGGCTCATCCGTGCGTCGTAGTGCTGGCCGGTATGGATGAGCAGCGTCCTGACGCGTGGTTCTTCGGCGAGGGCGTCCATGATCGGGGCGATCTTCAAGAAATTGGGCCGGGCGCCGCAAACACACGCGATTTTCAGCATGAGTACCTTCCCGTGCGACGGCGAGGGTGCGCGCCGCGCAGTGACCTCCTGGTGATGCCACGTCGGCGTCAATTCTCACACCGCGATCGACCCGCCGGAGGCAGGCATCGGGAATGCGAGCTCCACTGAACATAAAGGCCGATTACGGTGCGCCTGTACAGCATTCTTATCGACCGTGGGCGGTGGCTGCTGTATTTCAGGACGTCCGGACGGCTACACCCTATTCTGCACGGCGCCAACGTGCGGGACTGGTCCGTACAATATCGGACTTGTGAGACGGAGGCCTGTCTGCCGGAAGACCATTGCGATCAGTGGGGGCCCAAGCACGCATACGTGTGGATGGCGATCATGTCTTTGTGAGGTTGCTCGTCCCGGCGCTTGGCCGGGCGGGGTTGGGCGCTTGCATTCTGCACCACAGAGCGCGGTACCGTACCGGTTAGGAGTTTAGGTCGGAAGCGCTTCGCCCACATGGGTTTTCGCGCGGAGGGCTTTGAGGATCTTCTCCGGGGTGATGGGCAGGTCTTTGATCCATACACCGGTGGCATTGGCGATTGCGTGAGCTACGGCCCCAAGAACGGGCAGCGTGCTGCCCTCGCCGATTTCTTTTGCGCCGAAGGGCCCTCGGGGTTCATATGAGTCGACCAGCCCGCTGAAGATCTCAGGGGCGTCCTTTATGGACATCATCAGGTACCCATGCAAGTTGGGGTTGAGAATCCTACCGCGCCCGTCGAACTGGACGTCCTCGAAGATGGTTTCGCTGGCCCCCATGACGACGGCACCCTCGACCTGCCCATGGACGGCCTGCGGATTGATCGGTGTGCCGCAGTCATGGTAGTCCGTGAAGCGCTCGACCTTTACTTTGCCTGTTTCGAGATCGACGGCGACCTCACAGATCGCTGTACCGAACGAGTAAGCCGGGCTCGTTCCGACGGTGGAGCCCTTGTAGTCACCCCCAAGACCGTCCGGTGGTTTGTAGCATCCGGTGCCCACAAGCGGGCCGTTGTCATTGAAGTACCTTCGGGCCACCTCCTCCCACGGAACGCGGGGAAAGTCGCTGTCGTCGAGAGCATCCGCCCCATCACGGTCACGACCGGGAACTGCGTCGCGCGGGCTAAGGCCCGCGGCTGGGCCGGCGAACATCCTGGCGCCGCGGGCGACTACGTCCGCCTCGTTGCAGCCGAGCAAGCTGGCGGCGTAGGGGCGCATCTTGTCGACCACCGCAGTCGCAGCTCTGGCGACCGCGTGACCCGCCATCAACGTGACGCGTGACGAGTACGCCCCCAGATCGAGCGGCGAGATGTCGCTGTCTTCGCTGCGAATGCGCACACGTGACACGGGCACGCCGAGAGATTCGGCGCACATCTGTGTCAAGACGGTGTCGCTACCCTGTCCTATCTCAGCGGCCCCGATCATCAGCACCGCTGCCATGCCGTCCTCACTTATCTTCACCACCGCGTTGGCATGGGGGAAGATGGATTTCTTCTGAAAGGGTTCACGACCTTTCTCGTGTGAGAGCTGTACCTGGCCGCGGTATATGCAGTACCCTGCTCCGGAGACGAACCCACCGCAGCCTACGCCGATGCCTTTCGACCAACGACGCGCGTCGGCGTCCGGGAGATCGCGAGTCGCGGGTTTTTGCCCGGGCGAGTCGGTGGAGTCAGCGGCGGACCGACCGCTCGCTGCGTCGCGCGGACCGGCGCCCGCGGCCCGTCGGTATTTCTGATTCCAGCCGCTCTTCTCACATGCTGCGTCAAGCGTCGCGCGGAACTCGCAGCTACTGACGTCCATCTCATTGACGGTGGTGGTATCCGGGCCTATCGCGTTACGGCGCCGTATTTCGATGGGGTCGATGCCCAGATCATCAGCAATCATGTTCAAAAGGCACTCGAACGCGAATCGCGGCTGAGGTACGCCGTGGCCACGCATCGCCCCGCATGCGGGCTTGTTGGTCATCACCCTGTACCCGTCGTATTTGTAGTTCGGGATCCGGTACAGCGTCGGCAGGACACTACCGGCGTAATATGCTGTTGCAACACCGAAGGACGAATACGCCCCCCCGTCCAGATAGATCTCGTTCTTAAACGCCTTGATGCGTCCGTCACGGTCCACGCCCAGCTTGAAGCGCATGTGCTGCTTATGGCGTCCCCGCCCGTGATGGAACATCTCCTCGCGCGAGTAGATCATTCTGACCGGGCGCCCGGTTTTTTTGCTGAGCAGAGCGGCACAGAGATCCAGCGGCGTGGTCTCCGCCTTGCCTCCAAAACCACCTCCCACGGTCGGGCGGATTACACGGACCTTGCCCAGTGGTGTGTGAAGCACGTGGGCCATCATGTACTGGACGTAGTGTGGCACCTGTGTGGAGCTGTAGAGCACCAGCGTACCGTCGTGCTCCCAGGCTGCGATTGAGGCGTGGGGCTCGAGCGGGCTCTGGTAGACGTGGTTGCCAGTGAAGGTCTCCTCGCGAATGTGGTAGGATTCAGCGAAGCCCTTCTCAACATCACCGAAGCTGTGGTCGACGTGGGTGTTGATGTTGTTCTTGTAGCGCTCGTGGAGCTGTGGGGCGTCGTCGGCTGTCGCAGCCATCGCATCCAGCACTGCCGGCAACTCCTCGTACTCGACGTCGATCAGGGAAAGAGCCCTCTCCGCCGTGCGCTCATCAACGGCGGCGACGGCGGCGACCTCGTCTCCCACGTGGCGGACCGTGTCCTTCGCCAGAACGTATTCGTCGTAGCGCGCCGGCGACACTCCGTACAGCGTATCCGGCACATCCTCTCCGGTGATCACCGCGAGTACGCCCGGCAGCGCCCTAGCCTTGGAAGCGTCGATGCCTTTTATTCTCCCGTGCGCTATTGGCGAGCCCAGGATCTTCCCGTGTGCCATATTCGGCAGCGAGATGTCGGCGGTGTAGACGGCACGCCCCGTGACCTTGTCGGCTGCATCCACCCGTGGCACGGAAACTCCGACGCTTGTCCACTTGGGATGCGTATTGCCCGCACACGGGTCGGTGGCGGAGCGAGTATTCGTCGCATCGCGTTGGCTGAAGCTCGCTGCTTGGTGATCGGGCGCTGTCCGCTCCGGGGTCTGTTCTTCTTGCGCACGTGGGCCGCCGTCGCGGTAGTCGCTGTATCGCTCGATCGCCCGGAGGATGCCGGTGTACCCCGTGCATCGGCAGAGACTACCCGCCAGGGCGTCTTTGATTTCTTCTCTCGACGGCGTCGGGTTCTTGTTGAGCAGGGCCGTCGCGGAGACAACCATTCCCGGTGTGCAGTAGCCGCACTGAATAGCGCCTTCGTTGATGAACGCCTTCTGCAGCGCGGTCACCTCGCCGTCGCGCGCAAGGCCTTCGACCGTCGTTATGGCCTTGCCCTCCATCTGGGTCGCAAGCAGCAGGCAGCTGTTCATTGGCTCGCCGTCGACCAGCACGGTGCACACGCCGCAGTCCCCGACGTTGCATCCCTTCTTCGTCCCGGTCAGGCGGAGCTTCTCCCGCAGGACGTCGGTTAGCGTCTCATACGGTGCCACGGCCACGTCATGGAGTTGACCGTTAACGTTGAGCCGACATGCCTGCACCATCACAATCCCTTCCAGTCCAATACCGCGTCAGGGCTCTGCTGCGCGTCCTTTTTGCCGGGACGCAACGGCTTGAAACACGCGAGCGACCGACGAGCGGTCGTCGAGGTCATCCCGCTCCGGCCGGCAGGCAATCTCATCAACCCAGCGCAGGGCGGACGGTTCCAGGCATGCTTCGGATGGATCATCACTGGGGTATGCAACTTCGGCTTCTACCTCGACCGCGTACTGCCCGCGCTGGTCCTACCGTTCGCGCTTTTCGCATCGTTTGCCCGTTGGCGCCCAGTGTAGTACACATCCTGCACAGCCTCTCGTATTCTCGCAAAGGGCTCTCCCATCGCGATACATTGCTCCGGCCTAATGGACTATCCCCCCCGCTACCTCCCCCGGGCTTGCTCGAGCGCCGTCATCAAGGCCCGACGCGTCAATACGTTGACCAGTTCTCGGCGGAAATCGGCGGAGCCTCGCACGTCGCTGATGGGCTCGGCTTCCTCTGCCGCGGCAGCTGCAGCAGAGCTGAAAGAGTCCTCATCCGCAGGCTGGTTATTCAACAGGGCCGCAGCCCGCTGAGCAAGCTTCGGTATCGGGGCAACCGCTCCAAGTACGATTCGCGCGTCGCGGACGGTGTTGCTGTCATCCAGGAGTAGACTCGCTGCCACACCGGCGACGGCGATGGCATTCCCGTCGCGCAACGCAAAACGGGCGTAGGCAGCGCCGAAGCGGGGCGGATGCTCCGGCACATGCACCTGCGTGAGAATCTCGCCGATCTTCAGCTTCGTTCGCCGGACGCCGACGAAGAAGGAATCCAAAGGCAGTTCGCGTTCTCCATCGCGCGACCAGATCACAAGTGACGCGTTCATGGCCATCAGGATCGGCGGCAGATCGGCACAGGGGACCGCGCTGGCGATATTCCCGCCTACCGTAGCCAAGTTGCGTATGTGCGGTGAAGCCATCTGGCAAGCGGCGTCACGGATCGGGGCGAACCGCCTGGACACCGTAGCATCAGCGATCAACTGCGTAGGGGTCGTCAGGGCACCGATGCACAGGCCGCCGTTCCTTGCTCCCGCCCCTCGCATACTGGGGATACGACCGACGCTAATCAGGTGTTGCGCCGATAGCCTTCCTGTCTTGAGATCGACGAGAAGGTCGGTGCCGCCGGCCAGCAGACGTGCATCCGGACCCAGCCCCTCCATCATTTCACATGCCTGGTCAAGCGTGGCGGGCTGGTGCAACTGAATGTCAGGCAAGTACAAGGCGCACTCCTCCCGGCGATGTTGATCACCCTTGCGTAGACACCCCCGGAGCGTCGTCCATAGGCAGTGCCGTCTCGTCGCCCGTCCGTACCGACAATGTGTCGCACACTGCGCGCCGGGGTCGATCTCCGACGATGCCCTCGAGGAACATGTCGGCGATCTGGTTGGCCAGGGCGTTGGGGGATCGTCCTCCTCTTGGATCATACCAACGGTACAGCCAGTTGAGCATCCCGAACAATGACATAGTTGCTGCGTGCACGTCGTGCGCGTTTGTGCCGGCGTTGCGCTGCAGGATCCGCTCGACTATCGAACGGGTCAGGTTGTAATACTCATGGCGAATTCGCCGCGTTTCCTCGTGTGCCGTCCCCGTCAGTGAGTCCAGCTCGTGGGAGCAGACCTTCAGGGCGGCCATATTGGCAGCGAAGTACCCCACGTGCGCACGCACCATTACGCGTATCTGATCGATGGGGTCGTCCAACCCATGCAGCTTTTCCTTCAGATTATTAAGCAGCGAGCTGAACGTTCGGAATTGGATCAAGAAGAGTATCTTCTCCTTGCAGTCCACGTAGTGGTACAGGCCTGAGAGGCTCACTCCGGCGTCCTTTGCCACGGCGCGCATCGAAGCCCGTTGGTAGCCGACCCGGGCGATCGTGCCCGTGGCAGCCTTGACGATGTGGTCCAAACGGTCGTCGAAGCTGGGGCGGTTATCGGAAGATCGACTTTTGTGCTCGTGCTGTTGCTTCGAGGCGAACAGTTGTTCCGGTTTTCGCGTTATCATAGCCCTGCCGTAAGGCCCCAGTAATCGGCTAGTTGGAAGGTGTATGATGCGCTGTAGAACCGCCCCTGTCAAGGTATAGCGCGTTACAAACGCTCTTGACAGCACTGATTTCCGGACCACAATGAGTGTTTGCAAGAGTTCCCGGCCAGTAATGGCCCGTGTGACGACGATCTCCAGGCGTTATGATACGGTCGAATGTTCGTTCTAACCTTGCGGCTCAGCTGTGTGTCGTTTCATGGACAGTGAGACGGCAAGCGGCGGGCCTTGGAGGTATGGCTCATGACCCTGTTCCCGGCAAAGACTCCTGAATCGCTTGGCCTGAAGGAGGTTCAATATCAGAAAGAAGACTGGGTTGCGCGCATCACCATCAACCGTCCGCATAATTACAACGCTTACAGCACCCCGGCGCTGCGGGAGTTGGCTGCGGCGTTCGAGGACGCCTCGTGGGACGACAACGTTGCCGTGGTAGTCTTCACCGGGGCCGGCGACCGTGCATTCTGCACCGGCGGCGATGTCAAGGAGTATCAGGAGAGCTACACACAGAAGCCACGCGATTATTGGAAGTACATGTGTTGTTTCAAGGCCTACATAGAGTCCATTCTAAACTGCGCCAAGCCGGTGATCGCGCGGTTGAACGGAATGGCCGTCGGCGGCGGGAATGAGAGCCAGTTGGCCTGCGACCTGGGTATCATGGCCGAACACGCGTTTATCGCGCAGGTGGGCACCAACGTAGGCTCGGTGGCCTGCGGCGGTTCGACGCAGTGGCTTCCGGTGCATGTCGGCGACCGAAAAGCGCGAGGAGTGCTCTTCCTTAACCAGCGGTATCCCGCCTACACTTCGCTCGATATGGGCCTGGTCAACGTCGTGGTCCCCACAGTCAAGGGCTCGAACGGAGAATACGTGACGCGCCTGAAAGGTGATCGCAAGTACCTTGCTAACTGGAACACCGATCCGTGGGACGATCCCTTTGAGAACCGCGCAACACCGGAAGAGATCAGCAAGGCTCAGAAGGGGAAGGACGGGTACTCGATCGATGCGTCGCTTCTTGACGAGGTGGTGGCGGAGCTGTGTGAGCAGGTCGTCAATAAGTTTTTCGAGTGCACGCGCTACACGAAGGCTCAACTTAATTTCTGGAAGGAGTTGTCGTGGCACGCGACGGCCGGGCACGCCCGCGATTGGCTCTCAACCCACTACACCAGCCTGGAACCTTATGAAGGGATGACGGCGTTTGTAGAGAAGCGTAAGGCGGATTACATCGGCCTGCGCAAGCGGGCGGCCGATCCAAAAGGCTCAAGCGAGTTCCTGTGGGGGCCGTATGCGAAGCACTGCCCGAAGTGCCAGGCCAGGGGACTGCCCGCCCATTTTGAGTTCTGCGGCAAGTGCGGCGCCAAGCTTGTGAACTGATGATAGTAATAGCGCTACGACCAGCGGACGTTGGCGCCATCTTGGATACGGTCGGTCACCTCTGAACGACAGTGGTAAGCGAGCGGTCAAATACACGAAACGACAGACAGGTGCGAACATGACAACTCTTGAAGGAAGCAAGGCCATCGTCACTGGAGGCAGTCTCGGCATCGGAGCGGCAATCGCACGGGAGTTAGGCCGGCACGGCGCGGACGTGGCTATCAATTACCGCAGGCACGACACGGAAGCGAAGCAGGTAGTGGCGGACATTGAACGCACAGGGCGCAGAGGATTGGCCGTCAAGGCCGATGTTGCCAGTTTCGAGGACGCACAACGCATGGTTGACGAGGTGGTCGAAACGTTCGGCGGGCTCGACATCCTGGTCAACAACGCGGGTATCAATCGTGACGGCGTGATCTGGAAGATGACCGAGGAGCAATGGGATCAGGTCATCGACACCAACCTGAAGGGCTATTTCAACTACATCCGTGCGGTCGTCGACCTCTTCCGAAAGCAGAAATCGGGCAAGATCGTGAATGTGACGTCGATCAACGGCCTGCGGGGAAAGTTCGGGCAGACGAATTATTCGGCGTCAAAGGCAGGCATCATCGGTCTGACCAAGGCGCTTGCCCGTGAGCTCGGCCGGGCCAACGTCAACGTAAACGCCGTAGCACCTGGGCTTATCGAAACGGACATGATGAAGGACGCGCCGGAATCGGTGAAGGAGGCAGCTCTGGCGGAGATAATACTCGGACGCCTTGGCCAACCCGACGAAGTCGCTGCAGTAGTCGCTTTTTTGTGCAGCGAAGCTGCGAGGCACGTGACCGGACAAGTGATCCAGGTAGATGGTGGGCAGTATATTTAGGCAGTGAATCTGCGGGATGACGATTTCAGAACGGAAAAGGTATGGAGCTGAATGACGTAGTTGCCATTAGTGCAGTACGTACGCCGATGGGGCGTTTTGGCGGAACACTCAAAGACGTGCCTGCGTACGATCTTGGTGCCGTTGCGATTCGCGCTGCTCTCGAGCGGGCCGGTGTTGCCGGTGACGGTATTGATGACGTTATCTTCGGAAGCTGTCGCCAGGCAGGAAACGGGCCCAACCCCGCGCGTACGGCTTCGGTTCGCGGCGGTGTTCCGATCAGCGTGTCCGTTCAGACGGTCAACATGGCGTGTCCATCAGGCATGCGCTGCATCGCGGCGGCGTCGCAGGCGATTCGCCTTGAAGACAGCCGCACGGTCGTGGCGGGGGGGATGGATAGTATGAGTACCATTCCGTACCTCCTGAAGGATTGCCGATGGAACGGCTTCAAGATGGGCGATAGGACGCTGCTTGATGGTTGGTCGGACAGCATCGACCCGCTATGCAACATGGGAATGGGGGCGACGGCGGAGAAGCTGGTCGAGAAATACAAGATCTCGCGCGAGGAGCAGGATCGCTTCGCGGTGGAGAGTCATCACAAGGCAGCAAAAGCACGGGAGAACGGCTGGTTTGACGAAGAGATCGTGCCCGTGGAGGTACCTGCCAGGGGACGCGAACCTGCGGTCACCTTCGGTCAAGATGAGACTATACGTCCGAACACTTCTGTGGAACAACTACGCAAGCTCCGGCCGGCGTTCAGCAAAGACGGATCGATTACAGCGGGCAACGCTTGCGGCATGTCGGATGGCGCGACGGCTTTGGTGCTGACTTCCCGTGCGCATGCCGGATCGCTTGGAGCAACTCCGCTTTTCTCGCTGCTGGGCTACTCAAGCATCGCCGTGGACCCGGTGACGATGGGGGAGGGGCCCGGCGTTTCAATCCCGGTGGCACTGCGGCGTGCCGGGATGACGCTTGACCAGATGGATCTGATAGAAGTCAACGAGGCGTTTGCGGTACAAGTGCTGGCAAACGAACGCGTACTGAAGTGGGATCGCGACAAAGTGAACGTACACGGCGGTGCCATTGCCCTGGGTCATCCCACCGGCATCAGTGGGGCGCGCATCGTCGTGACATTGTACCACGCTTTGAAGCGAACCGGTGGAGAGTTCGGTATTGCGGGCATCTGCGGAGGTGGAGGTGTCAGCATGGCTATGGTCATCAAGAGGGAAAGCTGATCTACGATTGTCGATTGCGGATTGCGGATTGCGGATGGCGGATTGTGGCATGGCAACCCCGGGAAT
>JBHHXS010000046.1:0-16529 GCA_046757145.1 Phycisphaerae bacterium
GGGTTTTGACGACCTGGGGCCGGATTGGCTCCGCACCTCCCCTCTGCCTCTACCCCTGCCGCCCGCGCTTCCCCTGCGCTGCGGACCGGAGCTCTGTCCTTCATATCGAGTCGTCAGGTATTCAGCGAGTCGGTCGACATCGGCGTACTTTAGTTCATAGTCCTTCCAAATGCGGTCGGGTACGTCCTGGTTCTCCAGCTCATGAATGAGTTGGCCTATGTAATCAAGGGCGGCCTCCGGTGCCATCACCAGAATCGTGTTGGTCTCCGCGTTGCTCGACAACTTGATGTCTTTGGGGTCGACGCCGAGCTCTGCACCGGTCTTCGTCATTTCCATTATCGTCTCGGGCAACTGACCGGCGGCTTCAGTGGCAGTGGGAGTGGGTGCAGTCCGCCGGGCTCCGCGCTGACGTGTGCGGACCTTCGGTCTGGAAGTCACCTCCGTTAGCCCCAGCCAGTCGTTCAAGAGATCCTCTACTTCCACAGCGTTCAGCTTCCGAAGGGGATAAATCCGGTGTCTGCTGTCGATGGGTTTTGGCTGATCAATCGTGGCAAGCAGCCTGAGCAGGGCAGGGTACTGGTTCGCCTCCGCCCGGAGAATGAGGGAACGATCGCGCGGGTTGGGATAAACGCGTACCGCGGGTGCGGGGACTTGGGCGACGGTGAACTGCTGTTGTTGTCGGACCCTCGCATCGGCGCGGCCCTGTTGGGCTTCCTGGCCCTTTTGTTGACGCTGCTGCGCCCGCTGCTGCTGCAACGCAAGGCGCGCCGCCTGCTGCTGCTGACGCTGAAGCTGCTGCCGCTGTTGATGCGTCATGTTGAACATCTCATTGATGATGTTCGTCGCTGAGAATACATCGATGAATTTCACCCGGTAAATGCGAATGTCAGGAGGGGCACTAGGTAGGTCCTTCGTCTCCTCCTCCAGGTCGTCGATCGACTCGGTGAGGTCTTCAACGGCACTTGGCGGGCCCTCGATGATCAGAACCCCCTTCTGTCGATCGACCTTCACCTTGACTTGTTTGGACCTGGTGTTCGAACGCCTGCCTTGGCGCGCCTCTTTGGGCCCGCCCCCCTCGTCCGCAGGTGTCTGATCGGCGAGCGATCGCCCGGCGTTGCGAAGCAGGTCGTCCGAAGTGGCGTCGGACTCCTCCACAACAGGCTCTTCAGCCGCTGTGCCCCTCTCCACGACTTCCTGATCCTCGCGGTCCTCGGGTGCATCCTCCTCCGGCTCCACCTGTCCGACCGCGTCTGACAAGATCCCATTAGCGAAGCGCCCCAACGCCGTCGGAAGAATGCAAGGGCTCTCCACCGCCGATCCCGACGGCTTGAGCTCCTCGACGTCGTACGCCTGCTCTTCCCTTGGTGTAATGTCGACGATCTCGATATCCAGATCGGGGTGATGCATCTGGAACCACAGCGCCATCTGGGTCGGCGACACGTTGGCGGGCGGGGGGACCACCTTCTGCCTTAGGCCACCCCCTTCGGGCTCTTTATCCACGTACTTGGCGATCCACTCTCTGATCCTCGGGAACACCTCCTCTCCCTTCGGATGTTTAACGATCAGCAGGTTGAGGTCGCCTATCGAGGTGTAGTCAACCCTGGGCGTCTCATCGAAATCCCCAAGCACCTCGATAACCGCCTCAAGATCGAGGGCGGCGTCGAAGGGGTCGGCGTACGACAGTTCATATTCGAACTTGGGGATCACCGCAGTCGGGATCACCGGATCGTCCTTGCTGTCAACCCGCGCGACGATTTCCTCTATGCGAGCCATCTTCGCCCGCGACGCCGACACGACCAGCGTGCTCTCGATAAGGTTCGCCTGCAGGTATACGTCCGTCCCGACTCGTGTCTTGAAAACCTGGAACTCCTCTTCCTCTTCAGCCTCCGGTTCCGGGCGGCGAGCCCTCGTCGCCGGCAGTCGGCGCACAGGCTTCCCGGGCGTTGGAGTCGTGTCGACGTCGGCCATGATCAAGTCGACAAGCTGGCTGACGTCTGCGTTTTCAATCTCGAATATCTTGATTACTCTGCCGCCGACCTTCTGCCCGTCCAGTCTTTCAACCCATCCTGCAGCTTGCTCGACGTCGGCCTTGGGACCTGACAGAACAACCGCTCCGCCGCCCGGAGCCTCGACGATCTTGAACTGTTCCGGCGCCGTGGCAGGTGCAGCGGCGCCGCCCTTGCCCCGTCTGGCCAGCACCGAACGTACCGGCTGACCTACTAGTTCCTTAATCGCCTGAACCATCGCCTCGGCAGTGGAATTGGTCAGTGCGATCGTGCGGAAGTCCGTCGTGTCACCTCCGGGCTTGTCGAACTGCGTTATAAGCTGTACCGCTTCGTTAAGGATCGTCCTGGGCGCGGCAACTGCGATGCGCCGGTTGCGCACGTCAGGCTCCAGGTGGTAGGGCTTACCCGATCGACGCGCTTCCGGAGCCCGTCCCCTCTTCTGCTTGGGGGTAGTCTGTGCTGGAGCACCGGCTTCGGGCAGCTCTCCCCTCCTTATCATGTCGCTGATCTTGACGTCAAGCAGCGCTTCTACAGCATCGACGATTGCCTCAGGATCAACGTATTGCACATCGACAAATACCACCTCAATCGGTTCGTCCGAAGCGACCGGTCTGTCGAACTCTGCGATGAGCTCGGCGACTTCGTCGGCAATCACCTGCGGACTGGCTATGACGATGCGATGGTTAGGCGGATCGGGAGTGAGGTGATAGAGAGAAGAATCCCTATCCGGCCTCCCTGGGGTCTTCTGCCGAGCCCCTCGCCGACGCGACGGGACTGTCGGCTGAACCGTGCCACCCTTCAACCGTCCGCTGCGATGCAGCTGCTCCACACGCAGTGCAAGCAGCGGCTCTATCGTCGCGACCAACTGCTCCGGGTCGGCGTACTTCACTTCCACCACCGTCACGACGATCTCGTCGTCGGTGGCCGGCAGGTCAAACTGTGAAACGAGCTTGCGCGCCTCGGCTATGACAATCGCCGGCGCCGAGATGACAATACGGCGGTTATGCGTGTCCGCCTCAAGGTAGTAGCGCTTTTCCTCTGTAGTCACCTGCTGCTGGGTACGCCCGCGCCTCGCCTTAGCCTTCCCCTGCACCGCTGGTCCGGATGGAGCAGGAAGAATCACCGCTTCGCCTACTCCCGTCAGTCGCCCGCTGCGGACCATTTGCTCGACCGCCAGGGTCAAGAGCGGATCAATCTGTTCGATGAGCTCCTCCGGGTCAGCGTTTTGCACATCGATGAAAGCAAGTTCGTAGGTCGGCACTTCGACCTTGATTCGAAGAACGTCCAGGAGTTCCTCGATCTCTCCGAACATCTCCGGCTCTGCCACGACAACGAGCTTTCTTGCAGCGGGCCGCGGAAGAAACTCAGGCCCGGTGCTGGCCGCCGGTTTTGCCTCGCCACCACGTCGTGCACCCCGAGCAGGCCTCTTGCCTTGCCCAAACATGGACGACAACGTCGCGCTGATCTCCTCAATGTCCGTTCCGGGCGGGAAGTCGTCATATACGCGAATCTCGGAGGTGCGCTCCTCGACGTCGAATTCCTCGATCAGTGACGCTACGTCTTCCATTAGCGCGGGAGGAGCCTGAACTGTGATGCGGTCGCCCATCACTACAATCGTCAGATCGCCGGCATCCGATCCTGCCTGCGCGTGGGCTTTCGCACCCCTCGATGCGACTCCACCCCTGCCCGGCCTGGAAGGCACCGCGCCGCCGCCACCACCGCCTACCAGCGCCCGAATCGCGCTGGCGATGTCGCCCGGGTTACCGTGTCTGATGAGAAACGTGCGCTGTTCAATCTCCAGCGCCCGGTCAAACTGCGTCAACAGTTCCCTTATGGTCTCGAGCTCGCGCTCGCTCGCCCCCATCACAAGAATCGCGTCCTCGGTGGCTTCAAAACGCATCCCCTCGCCCTTGGCGTGTTTGGCATCCAGTCCAAGCAGAGCGGAGACCTTGGCAATCGCTGCAGTCGGAGCGATGTTCTCCACCGCCACGCGCACGAACTCGGGCTTGGGCGCGGCTTCTTCCAACTGCTCGATAATCGGGCGAAGCTCCTCCCAGTCAGCATCGCCGCATAGAACGAGCAGTTGACTTCGCTCGTCGTCAGGGGTGATCTTGATGTTTCTTGTTCCAGAGGCCGCCACTCGTGACGTGCCTCCCGGCCAACTTCTTCCTCCTTTCTTCCCCCGCCTGCGCGGCGGCGTTCTCTTCGGCGTCGCGGTCCCCCCCGCCCCCGCGCCTGCTCCGCTGATGTAGTCCTGAAGCACCCCTGCGACAAACGAGGGACGCAGATTCACCAGGCGTACTATGTGCAGGGATGGGACTTCCTCGGCGCTGTCCATCAACGCAACCATCTCGCGGATCGTCCTGAGGTTGGCCTCAGGGCCGCTGTACCAGATCAATGTTCCCGACAGGTCGGAGACAAGCTGTGGCTCCGTCGAGCGGGTTTTCGGAGTACCTGGTGTTGATTTCAACAGCTCCGTTAGGGTGGGAATGATCTCCTGGGCGCTGACGTTCTCGAGTTCGATCGGAACATGCTGCACGTCCGTCGGTACGTCGAACATCGCCACGTACTCTTTCACCCTCGCCACACCCTCGTCGTCGCCGAGCACGATAATGGCGCTCTGCGTCGGGTGGGCCATAAGCGTGATGTCCTGCGCTGTCACCGCCGATGCCGTCTGCCCCACACGCTTGCCCCTTGCCCGCGATGGGCGCTTCCTCTTTATAGGCTGGGGAGTCGACACCGCACTCGGGGACGCCGACAGAATCTGCTGTATGCTGGTCACCAACTCCTCAGGGTGGGCATGCTTGACCTCTATAACGACGGGGGCGTAGATGATCTCCGTAGCTACGTCGATCAGTGGAAGAAGGCGCTTGATCTCCTCGATCTTGGACCTCATAGCGCGTACGATGATCACGTGCTGAGCATCGGCGGGAAGCACGCTCACTTCGGGTTCAGGTATGCTCGCCAACGGGCTCGCTGCGCTCGACCGGCCTCTTGGCACGTTGACCTTGCG
Organism: Phycisphaerae bacterium; assembly: GCA_046757145.1. GTDB lineage: Bacteria > Planctomycetota > Phycisphaerae > UBA1845 > UBA1845. The sequence goes on from JBHHXS010000046.1 coordinate 5,020, forward strand.
CGCCATAAGCGGCGCACTGGGACCGAGATCCATCAACTGCCCAAGCTGCTCCACTGCCTCGGTCGGAGTTATGTGCTCGACAGGTATCTTCTCGAGGAGTCGCGGATCGCCCCCTCCGCCGCTCACAAAGAAGTCGGTCAGCCAGAGGTACTTCTTGATATCGCTTACCAGCCCGAAGATGATCACCGTGTTCTCATCTTCCATCGGCGTCACACGTACGTAGTCGGGCATGAAGTCACGAACCACGCTAAGATCAGCTACGGAGCCCGCCGCCGGCGTGTATTTCACCAGCGCCAGCTCGTGATCCGGGAGGATGGCCTCACCGAACTCCGCCACGCTACGGTACATGCGATCCCGCGGCATGATGCGGTAGATGTCATTGACCCTGATGACCTCCAGATGCGTGTCCTCGCGCAGGAGCCAGTAGGGCTCGTGCGGTTTGTAGCGGAAGAGGAGCATCCGCACGCGACCCAACAGCTCGTCAAACGTCAGCTCCTCATCCGCTACGAAGCTCACCTTGCCGCCCTTGGGGGTCTCACCTAGCACTCCAAGACCGGTGAGGCGCGATACTACGTCGATCAATTGCTCGTAAGTCCCGTCCTTGATGCTGAATGAATACGTCCGCTCCTCCGGCGGCACGTCGGAATCAACTGCAGGCACGTTGATGGTAGCTGTCGAGGTGGATTCCCCCGGCATGTTGCCTGGTGTGACCGTGGTCGCCCCTTCACCCGCATCCGCGTCGGTGGGCGGACTCTTCGCATCTACACGGTGCCGTTGCGGAGCACGACGTGACGTCCGCGGAGGTCTGCGCTGCTTCTTATTGCGCGGATTGCCACGGTCGTCGGCGAGCTTCGCAGATTCTGCATCGTCGCTCTGCTGATCTGAACCAAGAGCCTCACGCACCTGTTCCTCGATCGTCGGGTCGAGCTGCCTTTTCCCCGGCTTGGCGCGATTGGCACCGCGCCCGCGCTTGCGATTAGGCTTCTTTGATCCCGCTCTGTTCCGAGCGGCTGGTGGCTTGGACTCGCTGCCGATGCCTTGCGCAACGCGATCCGACGCCCATGCCGCATGCCCAGGCTCGCGTATCGCCGTGAAGCAGAACATAACGGTGACCGGGAAGAGAATATGCATGCCTAGCCGGCAAACCGCACGCGAATACAGTCTTGTGATCATCCCACAATCTCCCGTTCCGCGCGCCTCGAGTGCCAGGCTGTGTCCCGCGTCGCAGACAGCGAGCACATCAACCTTTGTCGAACGCGCCATGGCGAGACGCTCAACGCGTCTTCCGCTTCTTCTTCTCGAGTAGTCGCTTCTCCTTGCTTTGTTGTGCCGCCTTGCTGCGCTGGCGCGCAGCCGCGGGTATCTTCAAGCGACGCCTCTGCAGTTTCCTCTCGGTTTTCTTGGTGTTCTTACCAGTTGCGGTCGATTTGGCTGGGCCTTTCCCCCTGCCAACAGTAGTGGGCGACGGCTCCGGAGCGACGGGCCCGGGAGCGCCCCCCTTCTTACTTCCCTGCGCTGAGCGAGGCTTCCCATCGCCCGCACTCGCTGCGGAGTCGGGGGATACCCGTTTCGTGCCAGGCTGCTTCGCACCGGGCTGCAGCTCACCGGAGGTTGAGGAATCTTGCCCATCGGGTTCACCGTCCGTCAGCACCACCGTCGGTGATGCGCCTTCAGCTGGACCACCCGTGCCCGGCGCCTCGCCCTGTTTCAATTCCGATGGTCTGTCCGGGCCGGCATCCCCGCTCGCGGGCTTTCCCTCCGTGCCGTTAAGCCCATCCTGACTGCCTGTCTTGCCCGCCTCTTCTTTGAGTTTGGCGAGTTCGGCGTCGCGGAGCCGTAGGGCAAAACCCTGCAAGATCGGGAAGTCGACCGCTTCGTCGGCAGGGATACCCTCATCAAGCGTCTCGCCGATCGGATAGACATAATACGCCTCAGTCTCTCCCTCATCTCTACGCACAACCCCCCCTCTTGGATGCACGCCTACTAGTGTGCCACCGTCGAACTCGGCCTGAAGAGGATAGTACACGGTCTCGTTCGACTTCGTGTTGTAGACCATCACCTCCTGAACACGCATGTCACCCTCGCTATGCATCAACGTCATGCGTAGCTCCAGGTTCTTGCGGTCCTTCCAGCGTTTATCCGGCGGGGGTGGAGCGGGCGGCGGCTTGGCCTCGACGACCTTAGGCGTCTCGACCGGTTTGGGCTTCTCTTTGATTGTCACCGTTACCTGGTCCTCTGCTGAGTTCCCGCTGTCGTCCGTGACCGTCAACGTGTACGTGCGTGTGCCCGGGTCTGTGGTCTCGATGTTGGTCTTCGGACTTGTCGCATCCGCGAGGCCGTCGGCTGGGAACCAAACGTACTCGTACCTCCCGTCGCCGCCCTTGGCGCTGCCGTTCAAAGAAGCCCGCCGGCCGACTTCCACGGTCAGATCCCTGCCGGCCTCCGCAACTAGCGGTTTGAGCGGGATGAACTCGGTGAAGTGGGTCCGCGTCCAGATCGACGAATAGTCGCGATCCTCGTGCCGCACGTAGACCTCAGGTTGTTTCAGGTCGGCATCGCGAATTCGCTCGCCCAAGATCCGCTGCTGAGGAAGCACCCACACCGTGAACGGGACGCTGATGTTGACTCGCTCGCTCTTGTTGCCCCCGGTCTTCCTCCTGCGCGATGAATGGGCAGCAGAGAGCGACACATCGCCGATCCTGATCAGGTGGGGAAGCTCAGCAAGGCCCTTCAGAAACCCGACAGCGTTCTCCACCGTCCCGACCGCTTTAACCATCCCCCGCATCGACACGATATCCGTCTTGCGCTGCTTGCTGGGGGTCATCTTCGACGTGCTCGCGTCCTCCAGCTTGTAGCGCGCGATCAGCTCGTTGATCCTTGCACGCAGGTCGTTCTGAACCTTCACGTCGTCGAATGAACCGATGCGAGCGAGGTACCCCTGGTACTCCCGTTTTGCCTCGCGAACCTTTGCCTCTCTCGCCTCAAGCTTCTCGAGCACCTTGGTTCGCTTAGAGATACGCCCGTCAATAGTGAACAGCGGCTCGATCCATAGCGGATAGGCAAAAGAGGAGTAAAGCGCATAGATCACGCAACCCCCAAACACCGCAGCGAGGATTTTCGTATTACGATCCACCGCACCGCCGGCCCGGCATGGGCCGTCTCATGTCTACTTATCCCGGGCGTCGAGGCGAGGGCTCGAGATCGACGCCATCGTCAAGAACCTCTATCCGCAGCATCTGGGCGTAGGGATACCGCTCGGCTTTGTCTACGCTTTGCCCAGCCAAGTAGGCGCGGAACCGCGCCCCAGTCGCTCCCGGACGGCGGAACTCATTGAGCTGAGCCACCGCCTCTGTCGCCGTATCCGCCGTCTTGCCCCTTGTCTTCAGCACCAGCTTGCGTTCGCCCTGCTTCATGTCCACGTCCTGCAGGACGAGCTCCTCGTGTGAAGGCAGCGTCGAAAGCACATCGTGCAACACGTCGACCCACACAAGCACCCGCTGGTCGAACTCACGAATGCCGTCCACCAATTTCAGGAACGCCTTGTCGTCCTTCGCGTGCGCCTCAAGCTCAGCGATTCTTGCGTCAATCTCCGCGAGCACCGCGCGCTTTGGCCCCGTGACCTGCTCAAGGCCCACTCCCGCGGCAGCCACGAACAGGACAACAACCGCTGCGACAAGCGGCGCCTTCTTGAGACGCTCCTTGGCTGCGGTTGTCCCGCGTTTGGGGTGAAGGAAATCAAAATGTGCGCCGGTGTCGTCCGTCTGGCTCAGCACGAGACCCAGCGTTGCCGCAAACGCCGCCGCCGCCGCCCCCTCGTCCGGCTCCCAGCCGAAAGACGAGGCGGCATTGTAAGTCTCAGTGTTGATGTTGAGGCGTGTCTGTATCGCCTCAGCGAGCGCCTCCTCGACGCCAAGGTCGCCGCCGATCACGGCGAGATCTATCGCGACGCCCGGGTTCGTGGCGCGGTAGGCCTCGATCGAACGTGTCACCTCGAGCACGAGTGCGTCCACCACCCGCTTGAGGATGGACGTATGAGTGACCCGAACCGCACCCTCCGTCTCGTCGGGCTCATCGGAAGGCGTATCTGCGCGGACAAGCGAAAGGTGCGTATCTTCTGCTAGAGCCTGGGGAATCACCACCGACGCCGCGCGCGAAAACACCAGCGAAGCGTCCTTGAGAACGTCGATTTCGGTAAGCGTGGGCCTCACGTCGATGAACATGGAGCGCTCGGGCATCGCATGCTTAAGCATCTCACCCACAGCCGTCTTGATCGCATACGGGCGAAGCCCGACCCGCTCCAGCCTGAGCCCAGCCGCAGTGAACGTCGCCTGATACTGTTCGAGAACCTCCCGGCGCACCGCTGCCACCTGCACCGGGGCTTTATTGGCACCCTCTTCCGCCTCCCCAAGCACGAAGTCGACCACGGCCTCCGTGACGGCAAAAGGCAGCTCCTTGGCGATCTGAATCTCGACCATCCCGGGCAGTTCTTCAGGCAAGGCTGCCGGCAACCGCAACACGTTCAGAGTCACCTGGTCGCGGGGAATATCAGCAATGGCGCGCCGCGTACGTATCTCCTCCTGGTCCAGAACACGACGGATGTGCCTGCCGAGTTGCTGTGGATCGTGTGGATCAACGTCCTGGGGAATCGCTACGGCCAGCACACGATCGACCTTCACTCCGCGCTTGCCGATGAAAGCATGCACGACGCGCAGCGTGCGCGCGTCCCAGTCGATCGCTAGTATCTTGCGGGCCTGTTGTCTACCTGCCACGGAGAGTCTCCAGATCTTCCGCGCGGATCGGAAAGTGCCCGCCGAGCCTGCTCAAGTCGCGGTAGTAAATGGGTTGCGGGATGGGCCCCACCATATCGACTACCACTTGAATGCGCGAGACGGTCCCTATGTGATCCGCGTAGCCCAATGCCTCGATCGTGAACTGTTGCCCGCGCGCCGTAATCTTCGGCGCAATTGTCTCGTAGGTGTCCAAATCCAGCACATCTTCCGTCACCAACCAGGCCGTCGTGCTCTTCTCCTCTCCCCTGAGCCCCGCCCTTGCCGACACGATGTTCCCGATCTGGTCCGCCGTAAGCTCCTCGAAGCATCTGAGCACGGGCACCGGTGCAGTATTAATATTGACAAGGCCCCTGATTTCGCGCTGCTGAGGCTCCACAGTTGTTGTACGATCCATCAACGTGGCCAGGTGCTCCAGACCGATGGGGCTCCTCACCAGCTCGCCGCCGACGGATCGCTCGCGCAAAAGCGAGGCTGGAGAGACGATCGGCCTTGACCCGCTGTCGGCATCATCCGATTCCTCCTGTGCGGGTGCATCGGCGGCTTCGTCCCCCTGGTCGTCCGCGTCCTCTTCACTCTCTTCATCATGTGCTTCTTCGGTATCAGCACTGCCTGCGCTGTTTTCGTCCGGGTCGGGCTCATCATCCTTGCGCTGCTGACGAGCACCCTCCTTGGGATCGGATGAGCGATCACGTGTACCAGCACTGTCGGAAGACCCATCCCGTCTAGGCCTCCGCCTGTCGCCCGCCTGACCCCCGCTGCCAGTACTGCCGGCCGCCCCGCTGGGCCCCTTGGCCCCACGCGTCGCTTGCACTATGTAGTCGACGACGTCCGGGTCGTCTTCGAACACTCCCGACAGCTGCTCGCGCAGTGTCTTCTCGTCCTCGAACAAGTAGATCCGCGCGCGGTTGTCGTTGCTCACATTGGTCTCATATGTATGCACGGTGAGGTAGGGGTACAGACCGCGGTCGAGCACATCATCCTGATTGTCGGGCGGGAACGACTCGTCTCCGTCACGTTCGTTGGGTGTAAGCAGACCGTTGCGGTCGTAGTCCTCGCCGTAGAGCACACGCGGTGTCACGCCTTTGACAAGTAGCAGCTCTTCTACAGTATCGAACGGCGCGTTCTTCACACGGTAGGGCGTGTCCAACGAGCGGTAATATTCAGATTCGGTGTCACCTGCCTCGCTACGCGCCTCCGTGTCGCTGTCCCGCCAATCGAGGATGGCATCTACGATATCCCTGGGGTAGAGCTCCTCGTCATCGCCGACAGCAGCAGCGACCAACGTAAGCAACTGGCTTTCCGTCGCCTCGTTCAGATTCAGCTTCGCAGATTCATCGGTGATTCCGAAGCGAATGAACTTCTCGTCGTCGGTCGGGTCGTCCGCGACGAGACTAAACCGGTATGCCATCGCGCCTTCGTCCAGCTCCTCGTTCGTCCCCAAGACGCTCGCGTCCACCCCGTACGCCCACACAATGACGCGGTGGAACTCGTCGGGATTATCATACCACCGGTCCATATTGAGCCTGTCGGAACGCAGCCCTACCTTAGCCAGTTCGACACCGGCCTCCGCCGCTAGGCGCGTCTGGAGGCGATACTCCACCGCCTGGGTCGCTGCCAAATCGGCGTTCACACGAAACGAGAACATCGCGCCGAGAAGTGCAAGAAGCAGAACAGTGAAAAGCACCAGGGGCAGAATCACCCCGCGCCGTGTTGCGGCCATCTCACTGCCCCTCGCTCCCGGCTTCATCGGCCTTCATCCGCTCCGTGACGCCTCGAGCTTCGCGGACGATGCGCGAGCGGAACAGCGGATCAGCCTGAGGCACGCGCACCACCATCGCGTACTGGTCCCCTGGCAGAGGCTCGCAGTCCACCGGATCGTTGCCGAGGCACTCGCAAAACTCATCATTTGCGCTGCGCCCGAACTCCTCTCCGAACGGCGCATGCCCCTCGAACCCAATCACCACCATCACGAGCTGGGGCAGCGGATTCGTCCCACCGATATCCCAGTCATCCCACCACTTGCTGCCGTCGAAATAGCAGAACCTGATGTAACGGATATCCGGGGCGTACAGCTCCGCCCACTCGATGTCCGGGCCCAGATCGGCACGATTGTCAGCCGGGGAGTTCCCCAGCAGCGCGTCCTCGAAAAGTGCCTCGGCAGCGGCATCGGCCTCTTCCCCGCTACCGACAACCTGCAGCTCATCCTTGAAAGCCTCGCCCGTGGCGGCGCTGTCAGGACGTGGAACATCGATCTCGACCCGCGCCAACCCCAGAGGAATCTCGTAGCCTTCTTCTTCGTCCAGAATCTCCGGATGTCTGACGATCTTGTACTCGGTCTTAATAACGTCATACTCGCCGTTTGTACCTTCCAACTGCCCCGAGCGCAGGGCAAGGACGTGGCTGGTGGGAACACGGAGCGTGGAGAGCCATATCCGTTCGGGCTCACCCCGTATGCCCACGTGCCCTTCCGCCGCTATTGTGCTTGCCTGAGTGATCTCCCGCGCCATGCGATCCATAACCACGCGCACCAGGCGAACTCTGCGCGCCTCGTCCGTCCCGCCCCGCCGAGCTTCAAGCACGGAGAAGTAGAACCAGTAGGTCATCGACGCAAGCAAGACGAGAAGGCCCATAGACAGCACGACCTCAAGCAGCGTGATGGCGCGGTGTCGGGAAGTTGTGCGAGGAGGCTGCATCACCGGTCCTCGCCCGATTCGGCGTCGCGCTCGTCCTGAGCATCGGCGTCGGGCCCTTCAGCGTCCGTGCTGCCTTCGTCGAAGGCCCCGCTTTCCTCGAGAAACTTGCGGATGTCCGGCGATACGTATTGTAGCAGTTCCGTCGGATCGATCCTGAACGCCGGGAGCAGATAGGGGAGCTTGTCGATGAGGTCTTCTACCGGTATGTCGCCAAGCAGGTTGCTGTCAAACTCCTCACATGGTATGCCGATCTCCTCGAGCTTGCCGCAGATATCGTCGGCCTCCTCCTCCGGGAGGCCTAGTTCCTGCCGCATGTTCACCTTCTGAGGCAGCGGGCGAAGCGCGTGAATCGTCTGCACGATCCGTGCGCGTTCGTGATCGTAGTCGTCCGGTTCATAGGGCCCTTCGCGGCGCAGGTAGAGCACTTCCAGTTGCAGTTCGTACATACTCTCAATGGAGGTCTCCTCCGTGATGAGCCTCCAGCCGAAGTCCGGAAAGCGCGGGCCGAAGTCCTCCTCCTGAATCGGGTCCACCGAATCCAGCTCGACAAGCCCCAGGTCCAGCTCTGCCAACTTCATTTCCCCAAGCATCCGTGCGCGCACCTGCAGCTCCATCTCCTTGATGGAGGTGTCGGCCTGCTGGACCTGAGCGCCGATCACCGCCAGGGCCGCGATCACCACCCCGGTCGCGATCGTCGTTTCCAACAGCAGATAACCTCGCCGGCGCCTTGCGATCATACGTTGAACCCACATCATCGTCCCCGGCCCGTGCCCGCGTCGTACGCTTGACATTGATCCGGAGTGTTGGCAATCTCCCTACGGAGGCGATCCCGCGTTCCCTTCGACCGGTGGTAACGCCGAGCCCGCCCCGCCCGGTGCTGCATCGCGTATACGGAAGTCGCGCAGTTCAAGAACGTCGTCCTCGGTCAGCACCGTCCGTCGTAGAAAGTCCGTGCGCAGCACCACAGGCCAGTTCTTCTCTTCAAACAGATCCAACTCCTCCTCGTAGAACGGTCGTTGAAGCCATGCAAACCCGGTCTCACCCTCGTAAATCACCTCGATCCGTTCATAGTTGTCCAGCTCATCAATGTCGACATCTCGAGGGGCGTTAGCCACGAGCACGAAAGTCGCCCAATCGCTTGTACCGTCGGGCTCGAACACAAGCGGCAAAAGTACCGGACTGAACTTCTCCAGGTCGGCTGCCTCCTTGCGGATGTCCTCAATCTCATTGCGGCGCCGGCGCAATTGCTCTATCGTTGGGCGCCCCAACCTTACCTCCGCGCACCGCACATTATCCAGCAGCGTGTTACCAACCGCCCATGGCAGCGTGACCATGTTGTAGACTTCGGGTTGCTCGAAGGGATCATCCTCGCGCTCTACGAGTGGCTGACGATCCCCGCCCAGCGCATCCGTCTCGTCCTCCTTGGGGAACCGGACCCGATAGCGCTTTCCGTCGAAGGAGGCATTGGCGGCGACCAGCGTCAGCAAAGATCGAAGCTGCCTGCCGGATCCAGGCAACTCCTCACGCCTGAACTCGTCTATGAACGTTGGAATAGCCATCGCGCTTATCAGCACGACTATCCCTAGCACTAGCAGGATTTCGAGCAGCGTAAACGCGCGATACTGGTGGGCCGGTCTAACCCGCATGGATTACCACTTCGACCGCCCCGGCTCGCGCTAGGGCAATCGCCCGTGAGATGAGCTTAAGCCTCGGAACTCCGTCACCGCCTCTGGACCGGGCCAGGCACACTACTTCTCGATCCAGTTCTTGATGTCGTCGCTTCCCGCTTTGCCCCCGTCATCGTTGCTGTCAGGGCCTATGCTCCACAGGTCGTATCCTTCCTCGTTCACGTCGCCCGGACACCTGTACTCGAAGGGATTGCCCCAGGGATCGGTCAGCTCCTCATATGTCCCGCCTATGTAAGGTCCCTTGTAGCGTTCGTCGGCATCCCGGCTCTTGGCTTCGAACAACGCCTGCAGCCCCTCGTCCGTATCGGGGTACGCCCCCATGTCCCACTTGTAGCTCTCCAAGGCCTTGCCGATCGAACCGTTACGCCCGACTGCCGTTTTCGCCAGGTTGATCTTGGCCTCCTTAGCCTGATTGTAGAACTTGGGCAGGGCAAAAGCGGCAAGTAATGCCAGAATGCCGGTCACCAACAACAGCTCAATCAGGGTGAATCCTGACCGTGTACGTAGATACCTTCGCCGCATCACATCTCTCCTAAAATAAAGAATGGGCTGTCAACGTGTTGTCGCTCCAAGAGTCGTGCCGTTACACCTGCACTCCCGACCCCATAGTGAGAATAGGCAACAGAATCGCTACGAGAATGCAGAATACCAGTGAGGCCATGATTACCAGTAACACAGGCTCAAGAACGCGCACGCCCAGGTCGATCTGGCGAGCGGTGCGCGTTTCGTTCGTCTCCGCGATCTGAAGCAAAACCTTCTCGAGGTTGTTGCTTTCCTCCGCCACTGCCATCATGTCTACGACAGCCGGCGGGAATAGACCGCTTTCACCAAGCGGCGCGGACAGCGCCGCCCCTTTCTTCACGCTCTCACCGGCCTCCTCGATGACTTTGGCCAGGAGCTCATTGCCCGCGGAGTCCTTCGAAATCTTCAAGGCCTTGAGAATCGGGACTCCGTTGCGCAGCATGGTGCCAAGAATGCGGCAAAACCGGCATATCGCGACCATCGTGACGATCTTGCCGATTACCGGCGCTCGCAAAATGAGGCGCGCACGCAGAGCACGACCGACACTCGTGCGCATGAATGTTAAGGCTGCAAGAACCAACAAGCCTAGGCTAAGGCCCAGCGCCGCGTAATGCACCGAAAGCAAGTCCTGGACCCAGAAAACCACATGCGTCATGACGTTGAATGTTTCAGGCCTCAGATACGGGCGTATTTTCGGAACAACGGTCAGCAGAACCAGAAGCACAACCCCGGTTCCCGCAATCACCAGTATCGCTGGATAGATCATCGACCCGACGATCTTGTTGCGAAGCTCATCCTGCTTCTCAGAAAACACCGAGATCCGCGCCAGGACTTCCTCCAGGAACCCCCCCTGCTCTCCCGCACGTACCATCGACGCATGAAGCACGGAGAAAACATTCGGGTGCTTGAGCATCGCGTCGCCGAGCGAAGTCCCCCCAGCTACATCCTCCCGTAGTTCCCTGACAACCAGCGACATGTGCCGATTCGAACTCTGACGTGAAAGAACGTCCAAGGATCGCAACATCGGAACGCCGGCCGTAAGTAAGTCTGCCAATTGGCTATAGAATGTCGTCAGATGATGCGTTTTAACGCGGCGCCGACCCGCTAAGCCCAACGCCGATTGCTCCACACCCTCGGTCAGCTTGACCGGATATAGCGCCTGCTCGTCCAGTTGGCGAAGGGCTACCTGATAGTTCTCCGCCGTCAGAACACCGGTCACAGGCTTGCCGGCTTGACTTACCGCTTTGTAGACGAAGCTAGGCATTGTCCTTAACTCACTTGCGCGCCCGAATCCGCATCAATGCCCTCACGAGAAACACCTATACGACCCGCCGGAGCCCTATCACACCCGACTGGCGCATGGCGTGAGTATCGATATTTCACATCTACACCGTACACCACGCGTGCCGACACGCCACCGGCGCAACTCACCTGTCTTGTTTTTTACACGGGCACGACCTCGTGATTGCAGCCTGCACCGTATCGACGACAGTCGCCGTAGAAGAGCACAGAAAAACCACTACGCGTCCGCACAGTTGAAACATGCAGTATGCTGGCAACGCATAAACTACACTGTGAGTATATTCCATTTCACAGAGAGTGATCGCGGCAGTAGTCACCGGTAGGGAATAGCTGCCCGTCCTCAGCAACGATCACGCGCAAGCTTCGATAACCGCCTAGGGTACGCCCCTGGGCAGCGCCTCCATAACTGTGGAGCAGAATTGTGAGCATACGTGTTGAAAGCCAATCCGTCTTGCAGATTGACCCGAATGCTGGCCAAAGCCCACCATTAACAGCGCAGAGCTCGGGCACGCCCG
>JBHHXS010000047.1:0-16347 GCA_046757145.1 Phycisphaerae bacterium
CATGAGCGAGTATTATCGGCGGGCCGATGGGACGGCCACAAGCCAGGTAACAAACATAACGTGCGCCATGAACCTGGTTATCGAGCTTTACGGCGATCTTCGCGCCGATGATTTCGGGCCGCGCAAGCTCAAAGTTGTACGTGATGCAATGGTTGCCGCCGACTGGTGCACCACCACGGTCCAGCAACGCGTGGGCATGATTCGCCGCGTGTGGCGATGGTTGGCGTCGGAAGAGTTGGTGCCGGCAGATGTGTGGCACGGGTTGCGAGCTTTGCCGCCGCTGCAAGCCGGGCGGGGTGAAGCACGTGCAACGCCGCCGGTCGCCCCCGTGCCGGAGGCCGACATCGAGGCGGTGGTTCGGCGCGTGCCCGACGTAATCGCGGCGATGATTAAGCTGCAATACTACACCGGTGCTCGCCCCGGGGAAGTATGCGCGATGCGTGCCGCCGACCTCGAAACCGGCGGCGCCGTCTGGGTCTACACGCCGCAAACCCACAAGCAGACACATTTGGGCCGGACGCGCAGAATCTTATTGGGGCCGAAGGCGCAGGACATCGTTCGTCCCTATTTGGCCGGGCGACGTACGACGGCCTATCTGTTTTCGCCATTGGAAGCGAAGAGGCAGCGGCTCGAAAAGTGCCGTACGCATCGAGCCGGCGGGCATGGGACCGTTGCAAAAGGCCGCCTGCAAGACCGATATACGACGCGAGCCTACGGCCAATACATCAAGCACGTCTGTTTGAGGCACGGAATCCAACCGTGGTCACCCAACCGGCTGAGACACAATGCGGCGACACGATTGCGCAAGGAGTTCGGCCTCGATGTGGCCCAAGCGGTCTTGGGCCACACAAAGGCGGACGTCACGCAGGTCTACGCGGAAGTTGATCTGCGTAAGGCCGCGTCGGCGATGGCGAAGATAGGATGACGGGCTTGTTGCCCAAATGGCGCCAAATATGGCGCCAAATATGGCGCCAAACGCATTTTGAACGCAGGACGCGTGCGACGTAAGCTATTGCCACCACTGAGCCCGCAGTAAGGGCGATGAACCTATGACCTCATCCCGTACTGGGAAGCAGCCCGCCGCTGCGGTGCCGGAGGCTCGCCGCGTCACTCGTGAAACGCAGTGCGAGGACGTCGTCCGCAGGATCGTAGAGAGGATGATCCTCGACGTTGACGGGCAGCCTGCTGAGCAGCGATGCGTCGGTAAAGCACGGGCTGATAGCCGCCTCGATAGCGTCGCGGTTGTATGCGGCGAAGCAGCCGGGATAGGGGTCGCGAAAGACCGGCGTCTTGGTGATTCTGCGGTGGATGTCTTTCAGTGAGCTCTCCCAGATGTTGCCGAAGGCAATCGGGAGGAAATAGCACGCCAGCACATCGCCATAGGGTGTGATCCCGAGATACGCCTTCCCCGCCGGACAGCCGTAGCCGAAGTAGTTGCTCGTCCAGTGCGTCGTCAGGAAGGGTAGCTGTCGGCAAAGTTCGTCCAGTTCCCTCTGAAGCGGCTCATCCAGCACGTCCTCCCGATGCTGTGAATGCGCCTGCCCCGTGGGGACGATAGGGTTGATTGACAGCCAGGTGTCAAGTCTCTTGGCCAGATTGATCACGCGGTGGATCTCGCCGGATTCGAAGTGCTGACGGGTGACCACGTACTTCAGCATCATCTGCACGCCTGCGGCCTGCCCGCGTTCGAAGTTCTCCAAGCAAGTGTCCAAGTATCCTTTTATTCCGGTTATCGCTTCGTTCTCCGCGGGGTCCGTGGAGTACACGGTAATCGCAAAGCAGAACAGTCCACTTTGTTTGATACGTGCCAGCGTAGTGTCGTTGAGCAATTGACCGTTAGAGCACACGAAGGGAAGAATCCCGCATTTGCGTGCAAACCGGATATACTCGCACAGATCTCCGTCGAGCAACGGCTCACCGCCCAGAAACGCAATCACCGGAACGTCCATGTCGCGCGCTTGACGAATGATGTCGCGAATCTTCTCCACCGTAAGCTTAAGGGCCGGATCCTTCCAAAGGTACCTCTCGTTAGAGCAATGTGTGCAATGAGCGTTGCAGGCGTACGTCGACATTATCTCCAGGTACTGAATCTTCGGGCGCTTCAACGCGTTAACGACGAGGTAGGATTTCCCGAGCTTATACAGGGCCCGCGCCTTGCTCAAAGAGATGCCCCCGCCGAGCAGCTTCTTAGCCATGACCGCCGAGGTAGCAACGAATCCTCGTCTCACGACCGTGCCATCCCATGCAGCGACTCACGGCAGAGGTGCTCCGTACGCGGGAACGACGCACCACGTGTGAGCTTACTGTGCACGCAAGCTGCGTCTGGAACCGTGCCGCCGGCCGACCCGGTTCGGGAGACGTCCGGAATCCAAGCGCCGGGACTGCAGCTCCAATGCATTTGCATTGCGCTGGCAGGGTAGTCACGGCGAAGGTCAACGCACATGCTCTTGTTATCGGAGCGCCGGCGTCTCGACTGGAGCCGTGCGTTGCCGGGATGAGCGGCAAGGGCTAATCAGTCGACGGTCGTCCAACCCCGGCAGACCCAGGCACAAGAGACTCCGTGCCTTCTTTGCGATCGAGCATGGTCAAGATACGTTGGAGCACCTTGCAGTCCTCTCGGCTTTCGAGTGCTGCCTGAATGAATCTCCGCGCCGCTTCGCTGTGCAAGCCGTTATCGATCGCGCGCCAGATATGCTCCGCGGTTTCGGCGCATTCCCCGCCGTAGAACGCGAGGTCCGCCGCCAGGTAATGCGCGAGCGGATCGTGTGGACTAAGCTCGATAGCCCGCGCCGCCCACCTTCGCAGTTTAGGCAGCAGTTCGTTGATCGGCTGGCGCAGGATCTCTGCAAGTCGGCGATCCCGCAGCGCCTCGCACATGCCGCGATACCTTGCACCCAGAGCAGTTTTGATCGCCTCCTCAGCTGTACCCGGTGGCGCTAGCTGGGCCAGCAGTTCCTTGGCCTGCTCCTCGTTGTCTTCGGCGAGGTAGTAGTCCACCATCCGGCGTTGCACGTTCTCCTTCAGACGCCGACCGTCGAGTGATTCCGGCGCTAAACTCATCGCCCGGTAGGCGCTCGCAAGAGCGCTTTCAGGCCGGCCTGGATCAGCAAAGAACTGGCAGTCGGCCAGTTCAGCGTAGCAGCTGGCGGCGCCGATCGGTGCCGCTCTTGCCAACGCGTCGTAGGCTCGCGCCGCGACCCGGAGGATTCCGCGTGCGGATTCGTAGTTGCCCAGCCGGAACTGGACGGTAGCGGCCAGGCGGAGCTTCTCCGGCGCCCACGCAACGCTGGAGTCCGGACCCGGTAGGCTGACCGCCGGCGACGCTGTCGTCTCGTATGCGGATTGCACGATCCTTCGAAACTCCCCGTCGAAACCGGGCAAGGCAGTTAAGTGGGCGAGATAATCCACGTAGGAGGGCGTTATACGGTTGTGGCGAAGCGGGCGCGAAAGTAAGTCGATGGTCTCGGCAAGAGTGATGGCGTCACCGACCACTCTGAGGTACTCCAAGGTAACAGTTGGATGGAACGGTCTGCGCAAAAGCTCGCGTTCTATCGCTGCCGCCGCGTTCTTGAGGCATTGATCGTGCTCGGCAACGTCCTGTCTTGCCGCTGCATTTGCAGCCTGGATCAGGTTGAGCTCGTATTCGATCCTCCCGTGATTGAAGTAGGCTGGTGACCGGGCGACGAGCTCCTTCAGAGCTCGGCTTCCCTCGCGGCAGTGCCGATCGCTGTATTCACGATCCTGTTGTGCGAGGGCAAGTAGCTGGGGATCGGGGATGTCGGACTCGCGCGCGCGAGCCTCGCGGTCAATAGCCCGGCGCTGCAGCACGGCCGCTACGCGCATCTGCGCTTCGCTGAAACGGGCGATATTCTCCAGTGTCCTCTGCGGGCTTAATCTGCTCTTTGTCGCAGCCTCGGCTAGTCTGATCGCCTCGCCATAGTCCTCTGCCTGGAGAGCCTGCCCGGCGCGGTAGGCGGCGCGCGCGGCGGCGAAATCATTCTGCGTGATGCCCAGCACCGCTATGGCAATTGCGATGCCCGACATGCCGCTCATGACGCGTCTGACAGGCCGCGCCGCCAGATAATCGATGACTGCATTGTGGCGCGGACCCGCTGACGCCCAGATGAGCCCGACAACAGTATAGAACATCGTGGGGACACCGGTGACGCGCAGGCCTACCCCGAACGTCTCCTCTACTATCAACCCCACAAGCGCCCCCAGAAGACCCACCAGAGTCCATCGCTCCGAGGGCGTGGCTGACGCGTTCAGCGCCGTCATGCCCGCGCGCAGCGTTAAGAACAGTACCCCCGCCAGCAGGACAAGCCCCGTCGATCCCAGATCTGCAAGCACTTCAAGCCATTCATTGTGGACATGGGCGAGCCGCGCTTCGAACGGCAGCGGATCCTTCAGGACATCACCGACCGCGTGGGCGTCCCCGTTCAGCACGAAGCCCCCTTGGCCATGGCCGGTGAACGGCTTTTCCTTGAACATAGTGTATCCGTATTTCCAGGCGTAGACGCGCAAGCGCAGGCTTGCGTCTCGACCCTTGCCCGCCTCCCAGTCACTCAACGATGGCAAGTACAGCCAGGCCCCAACGAGCCCAGCCGACGCCAGAAGTAGCGGGATTACTTTTGCCCGACCGCGAAGCGCGAAGAACATGATTGCCAACAAGGCAGCAATCAGGCCGACTGACGCGCCGCGCGACCCTGAGAGTTTGAACGCCCATGATACGACCAAGAGCGCGGCAAGTGCCGTCACAACAACGAGAACGGAAACACCACGACGTCTTGCGATGAGAACCTCTAGCGCCCCCACGATCAGCGAGACTGTCAATGTAATGCCCGGTATGAGGCAGGCCGCAAGAAACGTGGGATTGCCGTAGGGGAACTTCGCCCGCAGCGTCGGGTTCCTTCCGTAGTAGTACCAGATAGCGACACCTGCGGTGACCGTCGTTATCACTATCAGCATTCTGCATGCCATGCCAGCCGAATAACGATTCAGACCGTTACCTATCCCTAACGCCCACAGAAAGTAGATCGCCAGCAGCGTGCTCCCGCCTACGGCGAGGTCAGGGGCGGCCGACCAACGGCTGCTCGCAAAGGACCACAGTAGGTACAGGGCTACGAGCAATTGGGCGCCTGCCAGCGGTGCTATATGTCGTCGCGCTGGAATCGCTCCGTCGGGAGAACCGGCCTGTGGAGACACATCACGACCATCTCCGAGCGTCAGATCATGGGACAGAGCGCCGCGCCGCTTCGCCACGACCGCTACGCCCAGCGCAAGCACGGCAAGGCCGGCACGGTCATGGTGGCGCACCACGGCATCTGGCACTGCGCCCAACCCCCAGCGCGCAGTTCTTGATGGTTCCGGCGTGGATGGTGGCGACTTCGTAGTTGAGGCAAAGCAGTTGCACGACGGCTCGCAGGGGGGACTCCACCTGCCATTCGACGGCTCCGTCCACCAGTGTCGATGACTCTGCCGCGCTGAGCAACAGCATGCCGGCCACGCACACGGACGCCACAAGACATATGAACACAGTGTGCAGCGGGGTGATGGCGTCAGGGATGCGAGCGAGCTTGTACTTCATCCGGGAATGGCATCCCGTTCCGCGTCACGTCGCGCGGTCGATGGGCCCACGGCTAGGTTGTGGCATGATCATCGTCCCTGCCGGAGCGACGCCAGGGTGTATCCCCGACACCCGCACGATGATTTGCCAGGCGAGCCAGCACGAATAGTAGGTCACTAAGACGGTTGAGATAAGCCAGTGCGGGCGCGCTAACGGGCTCGTGCTCGGCGAGCGCCACGACCGTGCGCTCCGCGCGCCTGCATACTGCACGAGCCATGTGCAGGGCTGCGGCAGAATCACAACCGCCAGGGAGTACGAACTGTCGCAGAGGGGGCAGCCCCGCGGATGCAGTATCGATCCAGCCCTCGAGCACGGCAATGTGAGCACCGTGAATATCCATCTTGGCGTCCGTGCCGGCTGGAGTCGCAAGCTGACATCCCAGGCTGAACAGGTCGTCCTGCACGCGTTGAAGCCCGGCTACAACATCTGCGTCCGCACAGCGCGCGATTGCGATCCCGATGGCAGCGTTGAGCTCGTCAACCTCGCCGTACGCCCTCACCACAAGCTCGCTCTTGCGAATCCGCGATCCGCCCACCAGGCCGGTGGTACCGTCATCGCCGGTCTTCGTATACAACTTCACGCGCATTCGCTCCCTTTACCGTTTCCTCACATTATAGGCGTGTCGATCGGCCCGGCAATTAAGAGAGGCGTGTCGTGCAAGACGACGCACGCTCGAAGGGCATTTCACAAGACCGGCGATTCAACCACCCTGGCAGTCACGGTTGGCGACGCCGTTGACCAAGCCCGCTAGTGCTTGAAATGCCGCATCCCCGTGAAAACCATTGTAGCGCCACGGTCGTCGCATGCCTTGATCGTATCATCGTCACGCTTTGAGCCGCCCGGCTGAATGATCGCCGTCACTCCCGCATCCATGAGCAGACTTGGCCCGTCTGCAAAAGGAAAGAAGGCGTCTGATGCCGCCGCTGCGCCGGTCAGTCGCTCAGTATGACCGTTGTCCTTCGCAAGCCAGGTGGCGATGCGGCAGCTCATCACCCGCGAGGTCTGACCGCCACCGTTGCCGATGAGCATGTTGTCACTGCAGATAGTGACGGCGTTGCTCTTCGTATGCTTGCATACGAGCCAGGCGAGACGCAGGTTGACCATCTCCGAATCGGTAGGTGAGCGTCTGGTCACCACCTGCCAGTCATCGTCGTTAAGTCCCACCGAGTCGCGCGTCTGTACCAACATTCCGCCGGTGATTCCGCGGTAGTCGCCTAGTTTCGGATCCGGCAGGCGTCCCAAACGGCCGACGGAAAGCAGGCGCACGCGCTTGCCCCATTCTCTGCTCGTCCTGATCACCTCAAGTGCCGCTTCGCTAAACCCCGGGGCGATCCACACCTCGACAAAAAACCCACCGGCCCCGGCGCCTCTACCCCAGCGGCTGTATGTCTCCATTACCGCCAGGGCGAAGTCGTGATCCACCTCAAAGCTGCATGCAAGTATCCCCCCCATAGCGGCGTTTGCATCGCCCAGATATGCACACCTGTAGGCTTCCAGCGCGTCCCCTGCGATACCGACACCGCAGGGGTTGGTGTGTTTGACGAATACGCAAGTGGCAAGCTGTGGTTCTCCGTCGGCCGTCGAGCCGGCCGGGGAAAAACCACGGTACAGCTCTTTGCAAAGCTCAAGAGCTGCTGCACCGTCCAGATAGTTGTTGAAAGACATCGCTGCAGACGCTGCCAGTTGATCGTCGAGCTGCGCAAGCGTTGGCTCATCGGACGACTCGCCCAGGACACGATAGACGTCCGCTTCTTGATGCGGATTCTCGCCATACCGCAGGCCCGCCAGCCTGAGCAACCGTATGTGCCGGCGCGCGGTCCGCGATGCGGCTGGCCTGCGTCCCAGCCATTCGGAGATGGCATCATCATACAGACCGGTAAGCTCGTACGCTCGATGGGCAGCCTCGAGCCTGACCTGCGACGACACTTCACCACAACGCATCGCTTCCAACACCCGGCGACCCGTATCTACATCAGGGATCACCACTACGTGTCTGTGATTCTTCGCGGCTGCACGCAGCAGGCATGGCCCACCGATATCGATCATCTCGATCGCCCGCTCAAAGCTGCACCCGGTTTCGGCAACAGCCTGCTCAAATGGGTACAGATTGACGACGACCATATCGATCGGGGGAATCCCGTTCTCTTCGAGCTGGCGCATGTGCTCGGGATTGTCGCGGTCTGCAAGGATCGCCGCGTGGATTCTGGGGTGCAGTGTCTTGACTCGCCCATCGAGCATTTCACGGAATCCGGTGACAGACTCTACCGGCGTCACCGGTACACCGCTCTTGTTCAGCAGTCTGGCTGTGCCCCCGGTGGAGATGATTTCGATGCCGAATTCTTCGACAAGTGCGCGAGCCAGATCGGGCACACCTGTCTTGTCATACGTGCTGATAACCGCGCGTTTGATTGGGCGGCAAGACATCGGCTGGCCTCGACCGCGTCGGCAAGCGGTGCTACCGCGCCAGATCGCGTCGACTGCGCAAGGGATCGTTCTCGAACCTACCCTCCGCCTCCTGATCCGGGACATGTACCGGCGCTGCTGCCCTCTGCTCTCCCGTGGGCGGCGTGTTAAGCTTCGCGCGAATCGTATTCACCTCCATGGGCCGCAAGTGGGGTACGCTGGCCGGCCTTATGCACATCACGCCTCCCGCCGGGTCCAGAAGGTACACTGCATCGGTCTGCCCATTCGGAAGAGCCTGCTCGGCTGGATACGCGTCCAAAGAAGCCAAGACCTCACCCGTCGTTGAGTCGAGCACCTGTAACTGCCGATCCCGGCTGAATACAACGTCGCGCCCTGCGGCGTGCGCCGCCAGCGTTCGCCCGTCGGTGTGCCGCCACCTTTCCATTCCGGTAGCTGCATCAATGGCCACGAGTCCGTAACCCGGACAATACTGATACACGGTTTGCGAGGTTACGATCGGCCCTTCGACCAGCGGGTAAGGCAATCTCTTCTGCCAGGCGAGCGCACCGGTCTCCGCATCAAGCTTGTAGACCGACCTGCCGAGATCGGCGAAATACACGCCCGTCCCCTCTACCACGGGCTCGCCCAATACGCCGCCGCTACTCTTGAACGACCAGTTATGAACCTTGTCCGCGGCCCGGCAGGAGTAAACCATTCCCCTTCGTGAGCCAAACAGGATGATGTCATCGCGATAAAGCACGGGTGAGGCAGTTACAGGGTCACCGGTCACGACCTGCCAGAGTGTGACCAAACGTTGGGTGCGCTTGCTGCCCCACAGCAAGGCGTAGAAACGCGCGTCGGGGCTGCCCAAGTAGATAGTGTTGCCGAGACCCACGGCTGGACTTCCGGGCACCACCGGTGGCTCGAAGCTGTGAATGATTTCCCCGGTGTAACGCTCCACAACGTACAGCCGATCGGTCGTGGTGATCACGACCAGGCGTCCACCGTCACCCATGTGGATATGCGACGGGCGGTAGATGGTATACTCGGGCTCGGTCAGGCGGGCCCCCCACCTGATCAGCCCGGCGCCTGCGTGAACAGAAAAAAAAGTGCCCCCGGCGGTCGACACGTACAGCGAATCATTTATCAGATAGCCTCTGCCCACCTGGTCTCGCTCGGCAAGCGGCAAATGCGCCACCCAGTGAATTGCCAGACCGCCACGCTGCAGGCTGCGGTCGCTCAGCGCCGCATCGCCGACAACAGGCGCTTGTCCGGTGATGGTAATCGCCGCGAGCCAGACATATCCCCCAGATACCAGGGTTGGCAGCATCAAAAACGGCTCCCTGCAATGCGTCAGCTAAAGTGAGTCTCCAAACCGAACGTCGGCGCCGTGCGCTGTCGCCACTACCGCCATCCTTATTGGAGCCGGAACCGCCGAGGTCGTCAAGCCACGATACCTCTCGCTGTCCGCATCGTCGCCCACAAGCGAAATGACGTCGCAGACTTGCCCTACCGGCGGGCTTCTGCTAGCTTGCCCACCCGGGATCGCATTAGGCTTTGCGAAAGGATCTTTCTGGTGACAAGGATAAAACGGTGGTGTGGTCTACCCTCTTCGTGTGAACTCGCGGCTCGTCGCGGCGGGGCTTTGTTGTTGTCGTTGGCAGTTGGTGGAGCTGTAGGTGCCGTCCCGGGTTGCGCCTCGATTCATCGAGAGACGCCGGCAGTCTTTGATACATGGGATCCGGGAGTGGAAGTGCGGTTTCCGGCCGCCGTGCCCTCCGACTCCGCCCGCGCGACGGGTGATGCACCAGGCGCCGACCCATCCGGTCCGTCGAGCGGCCCCGGCGATCGCCCGGAGGTGTACACTCGTGCGGCACCCGATGTCCCCATGCCTCCGGTGCACCGCTTGGTGCGCGGAACGGCCGCTGTCGGGCTTTATCTGTTTGACCAACTCGGATTGCGCGTCGTCCCGCGCCCGTTGAAAGGCGTTCCTGATCGGGGGGACACCAAATACACCCTGATCCCCGGCACGTATGCGTTCCAATACGAAAAGAGCGGGTTTACATGCTTGTACGGCGACGTGAGCCTGTATCCCGTCTCCGCACCGAGAGCTCGCGACTTCATTCGCCATGCGTCCATCGCGATCACTCCCAGTCCGGCAGGGCAGCGATCGGTCTTGACCGACGCGGAGCTGCAACGGGCACGCAATGGTGACGTGGTGACGAAAGTCGTCTTCATGGCTGATCTGCGGGCGATACGTGACAGGCTCGATGACATCGATCGCGCCCTTCGCGAGATTAGGCGCGTGCGTGCCTCTCTCGAAGAGCAGCTTGCGTACTGGGATCGCAAGTTCAGCGATCGGCGCCTAAACAGTCGCTACAGCTCGGAGTTTGGATGGGGTGTGGACATACCTGCTATGGATCTCGCGTTGCTGCAGACCATCGTGGGCCCGGAGCGCTATCACTGGCACCGCATGAACGAGGCTGAAGATCAGGTCCACACCAACCAGGAGTTGATAAGCCAGCTTGACCTGCCGCAACGCAACCTCGAGGAGGAGCGGACCGCACTTACCCAGCTCCTCAATTCAGTAGACGTCCTTGACAGGCGCACCGACATGATGATCCTGGCGCCTTCCTTCGTTCGTCCCTACCACGATCCGGTGGACGAGGTCCACTTCATCCGGGGGGCGGATGTCTGGGCTGACAACTACCGCGGCAAGATCCCCACGCAATTGGATGACTGGATAGGACCATGGGGCAAGCTGCAGTTCCCGTACCTGTATTCCGGCCTGCCCAACGCGCTTTTGAGCCCGGCGTTGCGCTCGCTCCTCGTCCCCTCGACTGGCGCAACCAAGAACATCGGTGAGGTCCTGATGGTAGTGCAGGTAGGCACACGCCGTCCCTGGGAGCTCGGCGGACATAGCTGGGTCGGCAATCCGTAGCTCAGCCCGTGAACGGATCGCTGTCCGGGCGACGTCTTAAAGGTCTTCCGGATACAAGGAGCTCAGGTACACGGTCAACCCGTCGGGCACCGTGCCGATGTGACGAAGACTCACTCGCAGCACCTGTCGACCGTCGGCAGCCCGATTACCCCACACGGCGGATTCGACCATGCAAGCGGTGAGAGCACGGCGCGCGGAACGGTCGGCGTATCGGCGAGGGCATCTTCGGCCCGAACCTGCCTCCGGTCGTATCGCTTGAACCCACACCCGCTCGAGTCCACGACCGTGAGCCACTCCGGTTCCTGCAGCCGGATGGCCCCAACAAAGTCGGAATCCCGGTCGAGGCTCATCGATGTCTCGTCGACAACGGCAATTGTCGTCCTTCGGGAGCGATGGACAGTCCGGATTGAGAATGATGTCAAGTTTGCGCCGTCAGTTACGAATTGCAGGTCTCGCTCGTTGTCTGTACAATCCTTGAGACCGCTCTGTGATAGCTCGCGTAACCGGTTTCGCCTGGCGCCTATCGTTCGTTTGGCCGGGAACCGTATCGCGACGAAGGTGAACCGGATGTTCTCGGCCGATTCACGCCGCCTCGCAATCCTCACCCTGACTGCTGGCTTTTATGTTCCTTCAGCCGACGCGCAAAGAATCTATTGGCCGGACGTGGGTGCCGGCAAGATCCAGCGGGCTAACCTGGATGGGTCGAATGTGGAAGACGTCGTTACCGGATTGACCGCGCCTTTTGGCATCGCACTTGATGTAGCGGGTGGTAAGATCTGTTGGCCGGTGGGTACGTCGTCCGGGAAGATTCAACGAGCTGATCTGGACGGCTCGAATGTCGAAGAATTGGTCACCGGATTGACCGCGCCTTTCGGCGTTGAACTTGACGTACCGGGTGGGAAGATGTACTGGCCGGTCCTCGTGCCCGGCAGAATCCAACGGGCCAATCTTGATGGCTCGAATGTGGAAGGTCTCGTCACCGGGTTGAGCGATCCATATGACGTGGCTGTGGCTGGAGCCGCCGGCAAGATGTACTGGACGGATGCGGACACCGGGAAGATCCAGCGGGCCGACCTGAGCGGCTCGAATGTCGAAGACTTGCTAACGGGGTTGGGCGTTCCGATCGGGATTGCCCTGGACGTGTCCGGCGCAAAGATCTACTGGACGGCTACGGGCGGCATTCACCGTGCCAACATCGACGGCTCCGGTGTCGTGGAAGACTTGGTCAACGGATTGTTCAAGCCCATGGATATTGCCCTCGACCTGTCTGGCGGCAAGATGTACTGGGCGGATGGGGAGACCGACAAGATCCAACGGGCAAACCTAGACGGCTCAAACGTCGAGGACTTGGTCATAGGACTGAATGGTCCGGCAAGCATCGCGCTGGATCTCTCTAGCCCGCCCGACAACATTCCCGCTGTCTCCGAGTGTGGGCTGATCGCTGCGGCGCTCGTGATGCTCGCGGCCGGTACAGTCATCCTGACACGGAGGCGAGTAGCGCTAGCAGGAGCGCAATGAACATCGACAAGCACTGCTCTCGGACCCTTCTCCGTACTCTGATCGGGAGCGGGCGACCGTGATGAATGTGGCGGCGTAGGATGCTGTCTAAAGGCGGTGCGAATGGGCAACGTCAGGCAGGAGGCAGCAAAACCGAGCATTGCTGAGCCTCACCCGGAGGCGTTCCTTCAACTCTTGCAACGTCGCGCCGGGCGGAAAGCTGACGGCCTGGCGAAGACGCTCCATCTTTCGATCGTCCGGCGCTTGGAGTTCGGTTCGACGGTAGCGGATCACTTTTGGATTCTCGATTCAGATGTCAGGGACTCGGCGAAGCGGCCGTCGCTGTTTCGCGATGACCGTAGGAAATGATAGGCCAAGCACACACGAGGCGCGTCGGCACTGGGGTCCTCTTTCCGTTGTTCGTTGCGGGACTGTGGGCGTCCATTCCGGATCCACCGCTGCGACGGTAGAAAGCAAGCCGTCGCGCGACTACAGGGATTACCATCGGCGTTGACCGCCTGTGCGTGGTCGCGCGGGCATCAGGCCGGCGGTTCAGGTCACCGGGTTTGCGCAGTCTGAAGCTTGACGCCTCGCGTCGACGTGAGCAGCGACAGGCCCGGATGCTGGAAGCGTTACACGCGGTAATCACGCAGCAGAAGCCGCGTGGAAAATATAGGGCGTGTCTCGGTACGCGTTCGTACACCACCGCCGTTGCGTATACGTGATCGTCCTTCAACCAACACCGACCGAGAACCGTCGCGCGGGGTCACTCGTCCTCAGCGTCGTCGAAGATGAAGTCCGCCCCGAATGCTATCAGATAGCCCTCGAGCATGCGCACGACCTTGCCGCGTACATCGTTGAAATCAAGATCACCGAGGTCATCAATATCCAACGACGTAGCAAAATAGGAATACTCCCCAGGCAGCTGCCCATGCTCAACCGGCGGATCGGGCCAATCAAGGCCGGCCTCTCTGAAGCTCTCAGAGATATGGGCAGAGGGCGTCCCGGCGGCATCCCGGATCGCCTGCTCTACTTCCGAGGCAAGCGCTTCGCCCAGCGTCAGGTAAGCAACCCGCACGCTCGGCACCGCAGCATGCACGGCGACCTCAAGCCAACCGTGCGGACCTGCTTCAAACCTGCTCGCAATGGTCGACCCGTCGGAGTTGCTCACGCGACTGACCCGCCCATAGCGGTCGTCACCCTCGACGGACCCTTCGATGTAAGCCAGGAAGCCATAAAGAAGCTCTGAATCACCTTCAGACAACGGCATTAGACGCGGCACTCCTTGTTTCCTGTTGGCCAGTCCGCCCGCGCTCACCTCCCCGGTGCCCGGGCGCCACGCGCGCGAGGATTCGCCGGCGAATCAAAGTGAATGGCCAGGAGAGACGCTGGTGAAGTCGTAGAAACCAAGGCCGGCGGTAGGAGGCGGCCAGCACGCCGGGGGCAAGCTGATCGGGGCGTGTTCTCCGCTGTAGCTTGATGATGTGGTAAAGATCACCCGCTTGGAGCCATGAGCGGAGCCTGCGCGCGGGCCACAGCTCCCCACCCCACTTGGCCGGGAGATACCACGAGATCTGGAAATCGATCAGATAAGGTCGGCCGTCATCACCGACCAGCACGTTATCGCATTTCTCCAGATCCACATAGGCTACTCCACGCGCATGTAGCTGATCGATCTGCGAACGCAACTGCGTGTAGAAGTCGTCCGAAACGCGCTCTCCTCTGCTTAGCGAATGCCCCTCGATGTATTCGCGCAAGACGCCCGTGCGTCCCCAGCGCCCGATCAACCGCGGGATGCCGTCGATTCCCGCCAGGTGGTGAAGCAGCGTCTGCTCGCGGCTGGCAAGCAAGCCGCCCAGCCACCGCAGGGGCATCAGAAGGAAACTCACCTGACGGCCCACCTTGAGGATAACCTTGTCCGATTCGCTCTCGTACATCGCGGTAACGGCGAAGAAGTCATTCTTGAACACCAAGCGCCGGACATAGCGGCGCCCGGCTATCTCAATGTTGTCCGGGAGTGATTGACGTCCAAGAGCCGTCAAACTGGGAGGAACACCTACCATACCGTCCACCTGACCAACAACCGTACACCGGTGAGGTCAACTCATTCCGGCGGACGCGATTGTACCCTCTTTGCGAATCGGGTCCAATACTCATCGCCGAAGCGAGGCGATCCCGTTAGGATCTGTGTCGTAGGTAATGGCATGCGACGGTTAATCGAAGGCTTATCCCTTCTAATCCTCGTCACAGTGACGATTGTCCGCCCTCTCGTACCCGAGACCTATGATTCCGGCGTCGGCTCCATCACGGCAGCCCTTGGTTCGCTTAGCGAACCCTACCCCGTTCGTACGCTCATCTTCGACCTGTTGATTCTCTCCGGTACGTGCGGATGGCTGCTGGTCCGCGCGATGGAGCCCGGAAGGGCGTACCGGCGGACCGGGCTCGAATACGGTGCGGCGCTTGTGGCAGTCGCTTGTGTCGCATCTTGTCTGACCGCAGGAAACAAGCGATTGGCCATTAACGCGTCGCTGGACTGGCTATGCCTCCCGGTGCTCACAATCGCGCTCGTCCAGCTGATGTACAAGGCATGGCATCGTCGTGTGTTTCTTGCAGCTCTGCTTGCCACTGCGTGTGTGCAGTCTGCTCAGTGCTTCGACCAGTATTTCCTGTCGTTTGACGATACCTGGGAGCATTATCAGAGCGTACGGGAGGATCTCTGGGCCACACAGGGAGTCGAACTCGATGCGCCGCAGGTGACCCTGTTCGAACGGCGATTGCTTGCCAGAGAGGCATCGGGTGCCCTTTCCCACAGCAACATAGCCGGATCCTACCTCGTACTTTGTGGATTCCCCGCCGTCGGTGTGCTGCTGGCGACGTGGCGGCGGGCGCGCGACTGGCTCGGCAGACTTGCGGCGGGGGGTGCTGCGCTTGGTACGGGCGTGATTCTCTCCGCAGTTCCACTTACCAAGAGCCTGGGAGCGATGGTCTCCGCTGCAATCGGAGTGGTTCTTTGGAGTGTTCTATGGCACGCGCGCAAATGGACAAAAACGCACCGAGTCCGTGCCGTCGTGCTTGGATGGGGTGTCGCAGCCGCCGCTTTGGGGACCACGCTTTGCTACGGGGTTTGGCGTGGGTCTTTCCCACACAGTTCGTTGACTTTCAGGTGGAAGTATTGGGTTGCCTCGTACGACATGATAGCGGACCACGCGTTGACCGGAGTAGGGCGCGAGAACTTCGGCAGGCACTATCTGC
Organism: Phycisphaerae bacterium; assembly: GCA_046757145.1. Classification (GTDB taxonomy): domain Bacteria; phylum Planctomycetota; class Phycisphaerae; order UBA1845; family UBA1845. The sequence continues at coordinate 15,720 of JBHHXS010000047.1, forward strand.
AGTACAAGGCGATCGAGAGCCCGGAGGAAGTCACAAACCCCCACAATGTACTCGTCCAGGCTGCTGCTGAGTGGGGCTTGCCCGGTGCGCTGGGACTGGTCGTGATGCTCATTGGTGCATCAGTGACCATAACCAGTGGACGCCGGCCCGAAGTCGACCGTCACTCGCTGCCGACACCTGACAAGGAGCACGATCTCTCAGAGACCAGCCAGCCGGGGCTCCCACATCGTGGCGCCGATCCGCCGGCGCCCAATTGGGCGTTGATCTGGATGGTCGCCCTTCTATTGGCTGTCACCGTCGGGCGGTGGCATCTGCACGACACCGACGACCCGAATTACCTATACTTCATCACGGTGGCATCGGGTGTTGTCTGGCTGACTGCATTCCTCTGCTTCGGCGGGGCCAACGTGAGTACCACTTCTCCCGAGAGCTCGGAACCAGTAGTCCGGGCAGCCGCCGTGGGCCTCTTTGCGTTCATACTCCACGACATGATCAGCTTCGCGTTGTTTGTTCCCTCTGCGGCCACGACGGCTTTCGCCCTCCTTGCCTTCTGCATGGCTGGAGGCTCGGGCGTTGAGCCCCGCGCGTCGGGCGAGCCGTCGGCCTCTGCTCGAACCACGCAACCCAC
>JBHHXS010000048.1:0-16183 GCA_046757145.1 Phycisphaerae bacterium
GGCGCCAGCTGGCGGAGCTGAAGGTCACCGTTAACGTGGAACACGACATCCCAATACTGGGGATTGCGCGGGGCAAGATCGATCTGCAGCGCTTCTTCCACTGGAACCTGTTCAAGTGCTTTTGGAACGACGAGTTCGACTTCTTTACGAACAACATCATCAACTTCGATTGGTATCATCCGGAGCATTGCCATCGCTTCGAGCCGGATGAGTTTCGAGCCTGGTTCTCCGACGGGTGGAGTATCCAGGCGTGGGACGTTCAGGACGCGGGCATTAGTTGTCGAGCGCAGAAGCTGTAACCATGTGCGGTCTTCTAGGCGGACTCAACACGGGCTTTGATGAGGCTCATCTGGCACGTCTGCGGCATCGCGGCCCCGACCAGGCGTGCTTCGTGACGCAAGAGGTGTTTCCGCACGGTGCGATCGCCCTGGGCCAGACACGGCTTAACGTCGTGGACCGCAGCGACATCGATCTGCCGGTGCGCACGGGGAAGAGCACCGTCCTGTTCAATGGGGAAATCTACAACTACGTGGAGCTGCGCTCCGAGCTACAGGCGGCAGGATGGACCTTCCGGACGCGCACCGACACCGAGGTGGCACTGGCGGCGTATCTACATTGGGGGCATGCCTGTCTGGAGCGTTTCAACGGCCAATTCGCACTGGCAGTTTGGGACGGGAGGCGGTTCTTCTGCGCCCGCGATCGCCTCGGTTTGAAGCCTTTGTTTTACCGGTTCCGGGAGGGAAGATTCGAGTTTGCCTCGGAAATCAAGGCGTTCCCCGACCTCGAGTTCGTCAGTGACGACCTCTTCGAGTTGTTCGAATTCTGCTTCAACGAGTTCACACTGTACCGGGACACGTTCTCCCTGCGCCCTGGTGAGTACCTGATTTACGACGTCGTCGACGACACTTTGCAGACCCGTCCCTACTGGGACGTCGAGCGTCAGGTCGGCAGGAAGATCACCGACGAACGTGCCGCTGTTACTCGCCTCATCGAGCTCCTCGAGGACTCCGTGCGCCTACGCCTGCGGAGCGACGTTCCGGTGACGCTGCTTCTTTCAGGTGGGTTGGACTCGTCCATTCTAGCGAAGCTCTCGATGGTATCAAAGGCGTTTACGTGCCAGTTCGACGAGTTCCGGACGACGATCAACGAAGAGCATTACGTACGCGATCTAGCGGCACGGCTGGAAATAGGCGTGGAGTTGATAAGGCCGACGCGCGAGCAGTTTCTTCATGATTTGCCGAGGATGGCATATCACCTTGAGATGCCCACCGGATCTTTCAGCGTGTTCCCACTGTACCGGCTTGCCCGAGCCTGTCGGGAGTCGGGGTACAAGGTCGCCCTTACCGGAGAGGGGGCGGATGAGCTCTTCGGCGGGTACGCTCGAAGTGAGCTATTGCTTTCGGAACCGGCCTCGCCCTCCGACGCCAGGCAGTTGCACTACAGGGCTATGCTCGAGCGCTACCGCGGCAGCGATCTGGACCGCTTCTGCCGAATGGCGTCACGCTCCGGGCTCAATGGAGCGTCGCTGATGAAAATGCACCTTGCCGACAAATGGGCGCCCAACAGATCAATGGTCGAGAACATCTGCTATCTCGAGTCGCGCGTCTTTCTCCAGCCTTTGTTGCAGATGTCCGACCGGATGTGCATGGCACACGGGGTAGAGGCGCGTTGCCCCTACCTGGATCACAGGCTCGTGGAGTTCGCCTTCACACTCGATGATTCGCTGCGCTTCCACGATGACACGGGGAAATGGATCTTGCACCAGGCCGCCCGAAGGCTCCTACCACGCAATGCGGCGGTGCTGCACCGACCGGTGAAGCACGGTCTACCCACGCCCGTCAACCTGTGGATGCGTGGGAGACACAGCTTTGACCGCAAACACTGGAATACGATCATGACCGCCGAATGCATCAAAGCCCTGCTGGGTTCGGCGTATCCGCTCGGCTGCCTCCACGACCGTGAGGTCGCCGCTTCGCCTGACGGAGGCTCGCAGGTGCTCGCCGGGAGAACGACGAACCTATGAAGACCGACCCTCGACGCTGCGCCAAGGCGAAGCGCGACACCGTAGGACTCAGCGTGATCGCCCCATGCTTCAATGAAGAGGGCAACATCGGCTCGCTGGTCCGGCGCACGTTGGCTGTCTTCGACGCTATGGGCCTCAAGGCTGAACTTGTGCTGATCGACGACGGCAGCTCGGATGCCACCTGGGCGCGCATTGTCGAGCACTGCAGGTGCGACTCCCGCGTCTGCGGGCACCGGCATGCAAGAAATCGGGGGATCGTGCCCTCATGGACGACCGGCCTGAACCGCTCATCGGGAGAGCTTGTCTGCCTCATCGACGCTGATCTACAGAATCGGCCGGAGGATATCGCCAGGCTCTACGAGGCGTTTGATGAGGAGACCTGTGACGTTGTGCAGGCCGTGCGCCACGCCGTGCAAGGCACTCGCCGGCTCAACCTGTTCAGCATGGGGCTGCTCCTTCTGCTTAACACGGTGTTTAACATGCGTCTTCGTGACAGCAAATCAGGATTCATTCTGTGCCGGCGCGAGACTCTCACGGCTATGCTGCGACATCGTCACAGCTATCGCTACTTCCAGAGCCTCATCGGAGTGTCCGCGGGCCTTCGCGGATTCACCATCAAGGAGGTCGACACGTTATTCGAAGCCCGTGTTCAAGGTCGATCGTTCCTGAGTCGCTTCCCGCTGCTCGTGTCCTGCCGGATCGTATGGGAGATCATCAAGTTTCGCGTGGAGACATGGGCGCTGTGCTCATCGAGACCCGGCGACCAGCCTTGCTGGCGCGTACCGCAGGTCCAGGCAAAGACCGCATCGAGCGAGGTATGATGTCCCACGCGGCTACGACAATCCCCGACGTTGAGGCTTGGAACGACGCGTTCGCGCTCGAGCATGACATTGACGATTACTACGCCCGGTCGAGCTTCCTCATTCGCTATATAGAGCGCAGGCGGCTTGAACTCATTCGCAGGATGGCTGCTCCGCGCCCCGATGATCGAATCCTGGAGGTGGGATGCGGCGGCGGGCATGTACTGCGACTCTTTCCCAGTGCCGACCTGACCGGCGTCGACGTCTCCGGGCACATGCTGGAGAAAGCGAGGCGTAACCTCAAAGGCTGTCGCACCACGCTTATCAAGGGTGACATCCAGGAGCTCAACCTCCCGCGTGCGGCGTTCGACGTGGTTATCTGCAGTGAGGTCCTGGAGCACACGACCGATCCGGAGCGGATTCTCGCGGAGATGCGACGTCTGCTGACGCCCGGCGGACGCGCGGTCATCACCTTTCCCAACGACCCTCTCGTCAACCGTTTGAAGGGAGCTGTCCGTGCTGTCCGGCTTGACTCCCTGCCTCCCTTCCGCCGTATATCCTGGGGGGGGGATGTATACCATCTGCACGTGTGGCGACCACGCCAGATGCGTGCGCTGCTTTCAAATCATTTCCGGATCATGCGCGAATCGTATGCGCCGAACGCGTTGTTTAAGATACGCTGCTGCTTCCTATGCACAACGTGATGGACAGACTGCGCGTCGCGGACCGCGATCCAGCCCATGCCATGTCGCGCGGGGACGTGCTCGTGTTCTCGATGCTGATCGGCGTTCTGGCGACACTGCTGGATCACTACCGGCTCGGGCACATCACGACGCTTGTTCACATTCCGCTAACCCTGCGAGAGCTCGATCCATCCTATCTGGCAAACGACAGTTTCATCAATTCACGAGGCTTTTTCGGCCCGCGCTTTTATTTCACGCAAATGCTGGCGGCATTGTGCAGACTGGCGCCCCTGAGTGTAGTGTTCCTGTTGCTCACGTGTCTCGCACATGTCAGCACCGCCTTCCTTACTTTCGTCGTCGCCCGGAAGCTCTTCGCCGGGTCAAGCCTTGCAGCCATGATCGGCTGCTCGCTCGTAATGGGTGTATCCAGCGTGATGATAGGGCAATCTTCTCACCTGCACTGGGGAGAACTCAACGCTCAAATCGTGATTCTACCGGTGGCGCTGTTGTCGCTGTGGCTTGGGATCAACGTCAGGCCGTTTGCGTGTCTGCTTACCGCGGCTCTGGCCTCGCTTATCCATCCGCTGCTCGGTTCCCAATGCGGCGCTGTTGGGTTGGCGACGGCTGGTGCTTCAATTCTGATGGGGATCGACGGAGCAGCCGCGAAAGAGGGTCGGGGGCAAGCGACTTCCCGACACGCTCGTTGGTTGCGTTTGAGCGTGGTGGGGGCAGCCGGCGCGCTGCTCGCCGCCTTTATTGCGGTCGCCTGGCTGATCCCGACCCGGACTAGCTCGTTCTCGCGGGACTACGTCGCAATATTTGCACGTTTTCGCGCCCCGCAGCACCTGATCCCCAGTACGTTCGGTCTGAGGCATTACGCGGTCTTCGCGTGCTTCCTATCGGCCTGGTTTGTTTCGTGGCGGTGGTGGTACAACGATCCTGCGACGGACAGGTATCTGGCACGCCGCGTGCTGCTGACCGTACCCATTGTGCTAGCCCTGCTCCTGTGCGGCTATGTCTTCGTCGAGTTGATCCCCACGCGGTTCTGGACGCTTTCCCACATATTCCGCATGGTTCTGGTAATCAAGTGGCTGGGCCTGATGTTGTTCGGCGGCACGATAGCCAGGCTCGCGTTGATGCCCGGACGTAAAGGCCCGCCGATAAGTGCCTATCTACTATTAATCGGAACGGGGCCGGCTCAACCCGGATTCGCTTTGCTGGCGCATCTATGGGAGTTGGCACGCAGTAGAACGTGGGCGTTGATGTCGCACACCGCGGCTCGTGTGGGGGCGGGCGTCGTGCTGCTGGGTGTGATCGCTGCGCTGTTCCGGCGCGGCTCGTTGGATGAGACCGTCGCCTTACTCTGCTTCGCGAGTGCTGCAGTGTGGTTCACACTTGTGCCAAGATTATGGCATCGACCGGTTCTTCCCCTATTGATGTTGTCGGTGGTCGTATCCTTCTTCTGGATTCATCGAACATACAGAATCCCGTTACTGGCACCTGCTCTTGACCGCTATGCTCCTGTCGTGACACTCGCCGATCACCGTGAGGATATCGACGGGGTGTCGGCCTACGCGCGCCGCCACACCGAGGAGGATGCCCTCTTCCTCGTTCCGCCGGACCTCACGGGGGGGCGGTTCCGCGTGATGGCTCGCCGGGCTCCTCTCGTCGACTTTTGGAGCTTGCCTCTTGCCAAGGAGCACCTCTTGCAGGAATGGTATCGCCGCATCCAGTTTATCTACGGACCAACCGCTCTTAGCGGCGACGCTGCGAGCGATGACCTTGCCCTCAGGTATCGCACCGTCTCCCAGCAACACGTGCAGGAGGTCGCAAGCCGGTACGGCGCCGCCTATGCAGTTCTCCACACGCAGACCCCATGCACCTGGCCGGTGCTGTTCGAGCAGGACGGTTACAAGCTGGTCCGAATCCCCGATGCCACCAGCACAACCATCGCTCGGGGCGCCGGCACCCCATAGCGCCTCTCCGCTTCCTGCGACGGAGCTGTCGTTGAGGGCGGCTTGAGGACGATCGGAATCACGGTCGCGCTTCCAGGACGAGGTTGAAGGCTGTCTCAGCGGCACGCCGGGAACGCGTGACCCCTCCCGCCGCGACGACCTCGCGTACCCTCTTGTCCCCCGCCTGCTCCCCGAGCGCGAGTCCGAGAAGCTGGGCAATATACGCGGCGTGTTGCTTGCGGGAAAGTGAAACGCTGTCATCATAAACTATGGAGGAGGACCATCCGTCTGATGGTGACTTGCGACTTCGGATCCAATGGCTGAACCGGTGGGCATCTCGTGGGAAACCGTGGGACCCGCGCACGTCGCGCCCGCTGCCGACCCTGTCGGCCTGGTGACCGATGTGTTGAAGCGGAACGTGACGGTCGGGGGGTTCATCGACCGGGCCGCTTCGGATGACGAGACTGTGGTCCTTATCGTCAACGATCCTCACCGGGCGACGTGCACCAGGGTGGTAGTGAGCGCACTGGCATCATTCACCGCGGGATGCCGACGCGCCCCGCGCTTCCGTGCGCTTGTGGCTACCGGTACGCATTCCTTTGGAGACACCGAGCGCCGCGCGTTTGAACGTTCAAACTTCGCGAACTGCGGCCTGGATATCAAGAACATCGCGTGGCACGGGGCAACAAACCGAACGGAACTAGTGACCGTCGGGCGGTGCCTCATGCACGAGTGGCTCGGCGAGGCGCGATACCTGCTGCCCATCGGCAGCGTCGAACCGCACTACTTCGCAGGCGTCACCGGGGCTCATAAAACGGTGACGATCGGGTGTATGGCCCGTGAAGACATTGAGCGTAACCACGCCCTGGCGCTCAGCAGCGGCTCCGACATACTGAGCCTCGAGGGGAACCCTGTGTACGACGACGTCGTAGGAATTCTAGGGGAGCTCACATCGGCTGGCAAGCTGATACTGGCGATCAACGTGGTGATGCGTAGCAGCGCCCTGGTCGCAGCGGCAGCAGGAGGCGCCCTCGATACCCTCCGACAGTTGTTGCCTGCGGTACACAGCCTTTACCTTCGTGAGGTTGCGGAGCCGGTCGACCTACTTAGACTCCGCGTGCCTTTGCCTCTTGGGCGGAATCTCTACCAGGCTGACAAGGCATTGAAGAACAACCATTGGGCCGTCAGAGACAAAGGCGGGATTCTGCTTGAGGCGCCGTGCCCCGACGGAGTCGGACCCGATGGCTTCCTGGACTTGCTGCAGGAGACCGCCCGGTACGACGACGCAGTGCGCCGTGTTCGGCGGGAAGGCTATCGGCTGGGAGATCATAAAGCCCTCAAGCTGTGCCACCTGATGGATCCGAGATACCGGGGCGTTCTAGTTGCTCTTGTGTCGTCCAAGACGTTTCCGCAGCGCGTCGAGTCGGCGGGTATCAGGCCGTTCCGCGATGTTGCGCCGGCTCTGGACTGGCTGACTCAAACCGTGCCCGCCCCCATCCGACAAGGGCTGATCGTCGAAGACGCAGCCTGTGTGACCGTCGCTCCATCGGGACGCGGGCGTGACGTTCAGCGGCAACCCCGGACGTCTGGACTTCGCGACGGCACTGCGTGATCATAGTGCAGCGTGTTCATATTACACGACGAGTACTGTATCCGTGATACGTGGAATTCAAGTTATGACCGCGCGTGATCCGGGCGGCGTCACATGTCAGTGATTCGCATCCGAAGCAAGCTGGGGAAGTACCGCATCGACCGTCGCATCACCGAGGGCGGCTTCGCCACCGTCTACGAAGCCCGCGACACGGTATCCGGAATCTGTGTGGCACTGAAGGTTCCGCACCCATCGTTGGTGAATAAGGAGATGTTGGAAGCGTTTCGCAAGGAGGTTCGGCTAACCGCCCAACTGGACCATCAGAACATCCTGCCCATCAAGGACGCCGGGACGATCGACGGTATCTTTTATGTGGCCACGCCCCTTGGTGTTGAAACCCTCGCCGACCGCCTGCAACGACGTCTGGCGACCAAGACCCTTGCGACTTTCGCGGCGCAGATCATCGACGCGGTCGCCTACGCGCACCGCCGACGGATCATGCACTGCGACATTAAACCGGAGAATTTCATTCTCTTCCCCGAGAACCGCCTTCGTCTTGCCGATTTCGGCATAGCCAAAGTAGCCCTTCGTACGATGCCCGCGTCGGGGTCGGGAACCATAGGCTACGTTGCGCCGGAACAGGCGATGGGTAAACCGTCGTTTCGCTCCGACGTATTCTCGACGGGGCTCGTGCTTTATCGCATGCTCTCGGGATGTCTCCCGGAATGGCCCTATCACTGGCCCATGATCGGGTGCGACCGTGTTGAACGGGTGTTCCATCCGGGCCTCGTGAAGCTAGTCAGGCGCGCGCTGGAAGTCGACAGCAGAAAGCGCTTCGCCGACGCCGTCGCCATGCAGCGCACCTTCAAACGCCTGCCACACTTCGTGAATAACAGAACGACCTCCAAACGAGCGAAAAAAGCCAGGAATCGGATCACCTGGAGAACCATGCGCTGGCGCGAGTTCTCGCGGGCCTACCGGACCGTCATCGGAGTACGCCACGAGTGCCCAAGCTGCGGCGGCCCGACGGCTGAGGAGATGCAGGGATGTCCCTGGTGCGGAAGCCGTCGGCGGGCAAGAAAACAAGCTACGCGTTTCCCAAAGCACTGTCCGCGTTGCAAGCGCGGCGTCAAGTCCGACTGGCGCTTCTGCCCGTGGTGTTACGGACGAGCCATAAGCAGCAACAAACATTACCGGTACACCGATGAGCGCTACGTAGGACAATGCCGCAACGCCTCCTGTGTCGATAAGTTGCTTATGCCATTCATGCGGTACTGCCCGTGGTGTCGACGCAAGGTGGCGCGCGCTTGGCGAATCGCCGGTTCAAAGGACCGATGCCCAAACTGTAGCTGGGGGGTACTGCCTGATTACTGGGACTATTGTCCGTGGTGCGTTAAGCGCCTCCCCCGAGGTACGTGACGAGTGAATGCGGCACTGTGCAACACAATCCGCATGGTCGACGACACCGCATTCCCCGAACTCCACGGCGTTGCCTCAGGCACCGTGGCACTGTTCACCGCAAGATGCACGGGAAAGGACTCCCCCAACGAGGATTCTGCCGCACTCGTATGCACGGAGGACGGGCGGGGGGCGATCATCATGGCTGATGGCTTCGGCGGACTACCCGAAGGACACCGGGCATCACAACTGGCGGTCTCTGCCGTGACCGACGCGGTCGAGGCGTCCGTCAACTCCGGGGGAGAGCTTCAGGCGGGCGTACTCGCGGGATTCGACGCTGCCAACCACGCCGTACAAGAACTCAGACTAGGCGCCGCTACCACACTCGCCGTAGTAGAGATCGACGGCGCCATCGTCCGACCGTATCACGTCGGCGACTCCGAAGTCATGGTGGTCGGGCAGCGCGGCAAACTCAAGCTGCAAACCATAGCCCACTCACCTGTAGGGTACAGCGTTGAAGCAGGCTTGCTGCGTCCCAGCGACGCACTGCATCACGAAGAACGCCATGTGGTCTCGAACATGGTGGGTACAACCGACATGAGGATTGACGTAGGCCCGATGTTGTCGCTGCGGCCTCGCGATACGCTGGTCGTAGCCACAGACGGGCTGTTTGACAATCTCGCACCAGACGAAATCATTCAGTTGGTTAGAAAGGGTACTCTGGGATCGTCAGCAGCGGCGCTCGTTGCGCGCTGCCGCCATCGAATGAGCGGACTCAGCAATGACGGCCCCTGCAAACCAGACGACTTGACCCTTGCTCTGTTTCGCCTCGCCTGAAACGCCTGTCACGAACCGGCAGTATTGGCATTACAAGCTTGCCTGGTCGCCGCTTCCCATGAGAGTCATGTAGTCTCGACAGGGAGACGGCGATCCCCCTTCCGAGCCCCAAGCGCCAGCGCGGGGTTGCCCGGCGCGTCATATGCGCCCGAGCAGCTCGATCCGCGGACGGCACTCGCGTGATTAAGCCTGTTCGTCGTACCCGTGCGTTTCAACCCGGCGCTCGCGCTCCGGTCTCGGATGTCGCCCCGCCAATTCTGTCGCGGACCCGCCCGTTCATGCCCTGATACGTGCCGTCCCACGCGTCCGCCAGCCGCATGAACGCCCGGGAATACTAGGGGCATTCAGCCCGTATCCAGCGAGTTCGCTCCGAGCATTGAGGGCAAACACCTCGGCGTAGTCGCCGCCAATACCGCCGAGATCGGTCAGTGCGTGGCACTCGGGCGAGGCGCATCCCATGCAATAATGTCGTTATTACTGCTTCACAGCCCCCACCGTTGGACTTATCCTGCACCGAGTTGGGTAGGCCTCGGCCGGCCCGCCCCGGTTCAAGCTCGCTATCTCATAAAGAACAGGAGTATTCCCATGAATCTCTCACAGGGTTACCGGCGGACAGTGGGACCAGGGGCGGTCATGTCGTTCCTAGCCGTTGTAGGCGTCTTCTGCGGCGTCGCGGACCTCCACACCGCGCGCGCCGCAGCTGCCGGAGCACGCGCCGGCGAGAGCAACGCCCGTACGACTACCACCCAACCGAAAAAACTGACCACAGTGGAGGGCATCACCGAATACGCTCTGGGCAACGGTCTGCAGGTACTGCTCTATCCCGATCAATCCAAACAAACGGTGACGGTCAACATAACCTATCGTGTTGGCTCACGCCACGAAGGCCGCGGTGAGGCGGGAATGGCGCACCTGCTCGAGCACATGGTCTTCAAGGGAACTCCTACGCACGAAAACATCTGGGGTGCGCTGGAGGACCACGGTGCAAGATTCAACGGCAGCACCTGGGTTGACCGTACTAATTACTTCGAAATCCTGCCCGCCTCGGAAGAGAACCTCGAATTCGCCATCAAGCTCGAAGCAGACCGTATGGTGAACTGCCCCATCAGTGCCGATGTTCTTACCAAGGAGATGACCGTCGTCCGCAACGAGTTCGAAATAGGCGAGAACTACCCAATCCAAGTCCTGTCCGAACGGATGCTCTCATCGGCGTACCTGTGGCACAATTACGGCAAGTCGACGATAGGCAACCGCAGTGACATCGAGCGCGTCCCCGCCGAAAGCCTCAGACGCTTCTACAAAGAATACTACCAGCCCGATAATGCTACACTCGTGGTCGCCGGGAGATTCGATGAAGCCAAGACGCTGCAGCTCATCAACAAGTACTTCGGCGCCATCCCAAGGCCCGCGCGCCACCTCGATGATACCTATACCGAGGAGCCCACACAGGATGGGAGCCGTATGGTGATCCTCGAGCGGGTCGGCGACCTCGCCGCCGCTGGCTTGGTGTACCACATTCCTGCCGGGTCACACGAGGAGTTCCCTGCGGTGCAGGTGCTGGAGGAGGTCCTCACCAGCGAACCCGCGGGACGACTCTACAAGGCGCTTGTAGAGACGGGTATGGCGTCACGCGTATCCGGCGCGGCGTACCCGTGGGCGGAGCCCGGCGTGCTTGAGATGACTGCCGAAGTCAGGCTCGATCAGGATGTCCGGAACGTCTTGGACAAGATGATCGCAATTGTAGAGAAGGTCGCGGAGGAGGGCATATCCGACGAAGAGGTGGAGCGAATCAAGACCCGACGACTGAAGGACATCAAGTTGGCAATGACCGACAGTGGCCGTATCGGAATCAGGCTGAGCGAAGCGGTGGCGCTGGGCGACTGGCGAATGTTCTTCATACAGCGCGACAGACTTAAAAAAGTGACGACCGCCGATGTCCAGCGTGCCGCTGCGAAGTACCTGGTTCCAAGCAACCGCACCGCAGGGCTGTTCAAACCCACGAAGAAGCCAATCCGCGCCGACGTTCCCCCGGCCCCTGCCATCGCGACCATCGTCGCCGATTACAAAGGAACAGAGACGATCGACGCCGGCGAGGCCTTCGTCGCTAACACCGAAAACATCGAGAAACGCACCCACCGCTTGACGCTGGAGAACGGCATCAAAGTGGCGCTTCTCTCAAAACAGACGCGAGGCAACGCTGTGCGTGCAGCGTTCCGTTTCCACTTCGGAACCGAGGAAGGGCTTGGCGGCCATACAACCGCCCTTAGCCTGATCCCTTTGCTCGTTATGCGCGGGACCACCGAGCGCGATTACCAACAACTGCGCGACGAGATTGACAGGTTGCAGTCACGCATTTCCGTCGGAGGAGGGGGCGGGCGGATGGCCAGCCGGATCGACACCCCGGGAGTGCTCGGTGCATCCATCCAGTCGGACCGGAGCAACATCGTTCCTGCGATCGAGCTACTAGGGGAAATCCTACAGAAACCCGCCTTCGCCCCGGAGCAATTCGACATCGTTGTCAAGGATGAGCTCGCCCAACTGGAGGAGGGCCTCTCCGACCCGATGGCACGCACGTTCAACGCCCTGCGACGGGCGTCCAGCCCCTGGCCTAAGGACAGCATACATTACGTGCCCACTCTGGAGGAGCGCATTGAACGCCTTAAAGCCACATCACTCGGCAGCATCAAGGACCTGCATTCCAGGTTCTACGGCGCCAGCAACCTCGAGGCTGCGGTCGTCGGGGACTTCGATGAAGACGCTGTAAAAAAGACGCTGAACAAGGTGTTCGGAACCTGGAAATCACCATCGCCCTACAAACGAATCGCCAGGCCTAACCGCGCGGTCACCGCGAGGACTCAGACAATCGTTACCCCGGACAAGCAGATGGCAGCGGTGGCGATGGCCACCACCCTCGACCTGCGCGACGACGACGAGGATTTTCCGTCCCTCGAATTCGCCAGTTATATCCTCGGGCAAAGCGCCAAGTCCCGGCTGCTTAACCGCCTGCGTCAGCAGGACGGGCTGTCCTACGGTGCGGGGGCTTTCCTGATCGCGGACAGCCGGGATCGCCGGGCAGGCCTTGCCGGGTTTGCAGTGTGCGCCACACAGAACGCCGCGAAGGCCCTCGAAGCGATGCGCGAAGAGATGAAAAAGTGGATCGTCGAGGGCATCACCGAACAGGAACTCGCCGAGGGAACAAAGGGATATGCACTGAAGTTTGAAAACGGTCTGGCAGACGACAGACTGGTCGTCAATGAGCTGGTAAGTGGGCTCGATATCGACCGCACATTCAGCTACCACGCCGATCTGCTCAGCAAGATCAAAGCGCTGACCACCGCAGATGTGCAACGGGCGTTGAAAGAACACTTGGGCGACGCCGCATTCGTCGAGATAATGGCTGGAGATCTGGGACCTCCGGCAGCTCCATGACCATGTGCATTCACCGTGGACCGTTCTCGACCCAAATGCAGGTCGAGAGTCACTCGTGCGGATGAGTCTGGACGACGGTCACGCAACGGCCATCCCGGAAGTACCCGCATGCGCCGGTCGGGTCTACCCATGCCCGTGTACAGCACGTAAAGGCGTTCGCCCGCCATGAGTTGCGGTACACGAGAATGAGATCTACTCCGGGACGACCTCCCGGCGGATGACCTCCGAAATCACATCTCCGGTGACGCGGGAGCGGGACCGGGCCATGCAGCCGTATGCACGGGCCAGAGGACGCTTGAGAATCCGGTTGGTGCGAGGGATGATCCAATGATGCTGCTTACCCGACGCGAGTGGCCGATCCTGATCGTCAACTTGCTCTATGTTTCCACATTTACGGTCATCGCCCTGCGCCGCGCGAACTACGAGTTTGTGCTGTACGTCGGGGTGGTTATTATCGCCGGCGCGTGGATTCTTCTAAAACAACGGAAGGTTCGGTTCGATCGAACGATTCTATGGGGCCTGACCATCTGGGGTCTGGCACACATGATCGGAGGGAACATCGACGTGGGCGATGGAGTGGTCTACGGTGTGATCCTCGTGCCGATCGCACCGGGGTATCACATTCTACGCTATGATCAGGTAGTGCACGTGTTCGGCTTCGGCGTGGCGACTCTGGTTTGTCATCATCTGCTCCAACCCTATCTGAGACCCGAGATCGTCCGATGGCGCACGCTCGCCTTGTTGATCGTGTTGATGGGCTCGGGGCTCGGGGCGCTTAACGAAATCATCGAATTCCTGGCAGTACTGACGGTACCCGAAACGGGCGTCGGTGGATACCAGAACACGATGCTCGACCTCGTATTCAACCTGATCGGCGGTGTCCTTGCGGTTAGTTGGCTTACATGGCGTCGCGCCCGAAGTACCACGGGGACCACTGCGTGATCTACACTACACATCGTGCATGCCGGTTCCGACGCGGGACCGCGTGTTCTTAGCACCACCTGCGGTTACGGGTTGGCGGCCCCCGCTCCTGATCCCGACGCCTCTCGACTCCTCCCCCTGGCCCTCTTCCTCCTCCTCCTCCTTCTCTTCTTCGTAGAGCTCGCGGAGGATGAACGCCTTGAGCTTGGGGCCCGCAGGATGCTCGTTCGAATACATTTCCTTGGGCATCTTGCCGCTGAGCCACGCAGGATTCATCGGGTAAACGTGAGGGCTGAAAACAGTCGAATACCCGTGCCAGACGAGTACTGCCAGGGTCGCTAGCCAGGCCTCGTAGTAGTGGATCACCAGCGCTACGTCGAGCAGCACCTTCGGAAGCTGCCAGCGCTGGACGAAATGATCATCGAACCACAACATCACCCCCGTGACGGTCATGATGAGACCGCCCCAGATCAGCGCCCAATACTCACATTTCTCCATATAGCTGAACCGCCCGAACCTAGGTCTCTCCGCGCGAAGCCCGACAAAGAACAGCAAGTTCTCTTTTATATGGCCAAGGTCGCTGGGCCTGCCGAGCATATCGCTCAGCCAATGCCCCCCCGAGCGGTAAACAGGTACCCCAGATGCCACGCGCACGAGATGGTGAACAGAACAGCAGCTACACGGTGAACCAACCCCCGTATTTCAAACCCTTTCCCACCACCCCATCCGAACATCATCTGCACCCACCATGCCTCTGAGAACCGTAGCGAGAAACCGGAGAGGACCAGAACGCCGAAGGCTATCGCCAACAGCCAGTGCTGTGCCGTTTCGTTGGGTGTGAGCCGCACGATGAACGGCTTGTCGCCCATGATTCTGGTGTGGCGCACCCAGTCAGCCAAGCAATGCAGCAGCATCAGACCTATCGTCACGCCGATGATCCAGTAGTACAGCACGGTGAAGAAGTGAGGCCAGCCGGAGCTCATGCCCACAGAGGTCTCATGGATAGCCACGCTCGCAAGTTCGCTGGAGATTCCCGGGTGGCACTCACCGCACGTTGTGCGCAGATTGTCCGGGTGTATCGACGACGTTGGATCGGACGACGGGAGGATGCGGTGCGCACCGTGACATGAGGCGCAGTTCGCCACCTCCACGTTGCCGGTCCTGCTCTTAAGCCCGTGATAGCTGTCGATGTACGATCCCAGCTTCCCTCCGGCCAGACCATACTTCTCGTTTAGAGCAGCCGATTCGTGACATGGCGCGCACGTCTCCTCCGCCAGACGCGCCGCGCTTACCCGAGAGCGCGGGTCATCAGGAGAGACGATCCCGTGTTCGCCGTGACAATGCGTGCAGACGGGCGAGTCGATTGCCCCGCGCTTGACGAGCTGCCCGTGAATACCGTCCCAGTAATCCCGCGCGATCGGCGCATGGCATTGACCACACGTATCGGGAATCGCGAAATGGTAAATCGTGGACTCGGGGTCGGCCCCACTTAGAATACGGTGGGCGGTGCGCTTCCCTCCAGCTCCCACGCCCGAATGGCAATCGTTGCACGTCGCTGCCACGTAGATGCCCTTGCGCGACGCCGTGCCGTGCACGCTGTTCTGATACATCTTGATCGGCGCGTCGCGCAGCACGTCATGCCTGACCACTAGATCCACGTTCGTGTGGCAGGCGCGGCAGGTACGCGGCAGGTTCACCGGGTGCACATGGGAACGCCGGCTCGACGATCGATAAACGTCGTGCGCTCCATGGCAGCTCCAGCAGGTAGGCACGTCCGGGTCGGACCCCACGTCAAGCCGGCCGTGCTTCTTATATGCCTCGGCCTCATGTTCGTGGCACTCGGCGCAGGCGGCCCCGTCGGCGATTACCGTCGGTTCGCCGTGGGGTCTCGACGAGTCGACGTTAAGATCGTCCAGGGAAACGGACGCGTGGCAATCGGTGCAGTCCAAACCGGAGTGGACTGAATCAGCCAAAGCCTTGTAAGGCGAGACGTAGCCTTGTCTGTCGACGCCGCCGTTATGGCAATCAGCGCAACTCGGCGACGATGACGCGGACACAGCGTCTGCGTTCGATGTTTCCGACGCCTCTCGCGCCGGTACCCGCGTTGGTCCCTGCGCTATAGCGTAAGAGGCTGCACTGAAGCAAAAAGGCAAGACCAGCACAGTGCTGATAGACTCTACCGTTGACGTTTGGCCTTCTCCCTACTCAGACACGAGCCGAAGCCCGATTGATCCCCGGATCCACCGTGCAGCACACGCAGTAGACGCGTGGCCACACAGGTAGGGGCATTACAGTGCATACAGCCCGCCTTGGCGTACGGCGGTTCGACTTCATGCGCAGCGCGGGGGTACCCCTTTTTACGACAGTCTATCTCTCGGCATTGGGACAGCGGTGCTCCGACGTCAAGAACCTGCGACGCGACTCGTTCATGGTCACCTGCTCTGTCCGGTCTGCGAAGAGGCAACCACAGAAGCCAACCCATACGATCGCCTCCGCCGGATACGGCTACACTTGGCGTGCCAATCCATGCGACAACGCAGTCGGGC